>JAUHWK010000044.1 GCA_030424555.1 bacterium
TCAGGCGGACACCGCCCCCGATCTCCGGCGACCACACCGCGTTCACCGGGGACGCCGGCACCCCCACGGGAACCGGGTCGTCCTCCACGCTCACGCTGGCGCACGCGCCGGGGCCGTGGTTTCCATTGCGGTCAAACGCGAAGACCGCGTAGTGGTAGGTCTTGCCCTCCACGACGCCACCGTCCAGCACCCGCGGCGTCGCCTGCCTCGCCACCACGCGTCCGTCGGTCGGGCCCGTCGGACACCCCGTGGTCTTGCGCAGCACCACGGCGCCCCCAACGCCTTCGCCGTGGGGAAGCGACCAGGTGACCTGAACCGCCGACCCGAGCTGTCGGGCCGACACCTGCGTCGGCGCGTCCGGCGGCTGGAGCACCGCCGTGAACGAGACGGTCGGCCCGCGGGTGGGCGGCACGCCCGCAGCATGGGCGTAGAGCGTGTAGAACCAACGCTCGCCGTCCTGCAGGCCCGTGTGCTCGTGCGTCCCGGGCACGCTGTACGCGAGCTCCGTGGCCGGCTGAGACGAGAGCACCGGGCTGTCCTTCTGCGCGTGGAGAGACACCCGATCGTAGCCGAACGACGGGTTCAGCAGACTCGGCGGGTCCTGCCAGGTGAGGGTCGCCGTGCCGTTGCCGGCCTGAACCGAGAGCGCCGAGGGCCCTTGAAGACGCGCATCGCCTTCCCCGTGCAGGGCCACGCCCTCCGCGAGGCGATCCGCCAGCTCTCGAACCTGGTCCGCAGCGAGCGGCCGATCCCAGACCCCCAGCGCATCCACCGCACCGGTCATGGCGGCACCGCTGCCATCGCCGACCCGGACCGTGTGGTCCGACATCGTCGGGGTACAGACCGCCTCCCGGCCCGCGAATGCCCCGTCCACGTAGAACACGGCGCGCCCCGTGTCCGCGTCGTGCACAAAGGCCACCGTCGACCAGGTGTCCAAGGGGAGCCGGCGGCTGCCCTGCACCGCTTGGATCATCTGGCCACAGCGCACCACCGCCCGCGGGTAGCCCTCCGCGGTCTGCTCGATCCGGATCGCTTCCCCGCTCACCGGGCCCCAGAGCTCCACCAGGCTCATCGGGTCGCGCTGCGTCGGGCGCACGGCCAGGAACACCGTGGCGCCTTGGGTGCCGAAGGTCGCGGACGTGTCTGTGGCCGTGAGCGCGGGACCGGCCCCCGTGAGGCCCACGCCTGTCCCCCGCATGCCCAGCACGAACGACGCATCCGAGCCCAGCACGAAGTCGCCGACCCCACCGACGGGAGACAAGGTCCCCGAGCCCGCATCGTAGTGAACGTCATCGAAGTCGTGGTGCAGGTCTGGTGCGGGGATGACGGCCGGAGACGCACAGGTACGGTGGCGGTCAAACGACGCGGAGGGCGCCGGCGGCTCTCCGGGCTCGGCCGTGCCCAGCCAGCCTCTCACCTCCTGCAGCGCGAAGTCGAAGTTGGACGCGAAGGCCTCCGTGCTCCACGACGCCCCCTCCCATCGGAACAACGTGCGCTTGAAGGTCTTCAGGAGCAGCTCCGCCACAAAGCTGATGCGTCCCTTCAGGAACGCGGCGTCGAGGGCCAGCTCGCTGTCGCCCACCAACGTGTCTTCGGACGGGCTCAGTTCCAGATGGGTCTGCAGCGGAAGCCCGAGGTCGACGAGGGTGAGGTCGGTCCGAACCCCAAGGCGCACCCCGGGGACGCCTGCCGTCAGCCTCGCGTAGGCATCGGCGCGCAGGAAGGGTCGAACCTCCGCATCGAGCGCCACCTCCCAGCCCTCGGCCGTACAGGTCCCGAGACTGGAGCCCACATCCACCCGGAGTCCCACCGACCCGGACGCCCCCGCGTCCACCTCGAACGGGACCCATCCGACCATGAAGACCTTCTCGTACCGCGTGCCGAGCGCCGGGTTCGGATCCAAGGTCTCCACCGGCTCGGTGAGCACGTTGACCACACCGCCGTCCGGGGCAAACACACCCGTTCCGCGGGATCCTGGGTACAGGTCCATTCCCAGCGCCGAGAACCGGACCGACACCTCATGGTGCTCGTCATCGACCACCGCAGTGCTGTCGAGCTCCCCGAACGGCGAGCCGGCGAGCCCCTGTCCCAGGTTTGACCCAAAGGCCTTCAGGTCCACCGAAGCCGCCGACTGCGCCTCGAACCCTTCTTCGCAGGCCTCTTCTCCCAGATCGAGGACGCGCCACTCGACGTCGTAGGCCCAGTCCACGCCAAACCCACTCTTGCCCAGGGTGCCGCGGTCACTGGATGCGCGCCCCAGGTAGGGCGCCCCCGTCTCGGGATCGACGGGGAGCTGGAGAGCGTCGAGGAACGCGTCCACCGTGGCGATGTAGGTGTCGACCGCTCGGGCGCTCCGCGCATAGTTCGACAGGCGTCGGCACCCCGGCCGATCCTGACCTTGCTCGTCGACACAGAAGTCCCCCAAGCCCATCCGATCGGCCCGGGCGAGGAGCGGAACCGGCTCGTCATCGGACGGGTCGGCATCGACCAGCTTCCCGAAGTCGTTGCCGGTCGCCCGAATACACGCCTGGAACGCCTCGGAACGCTCCTCCTGGTACTTCCCCATCACGCTCTGCGAGAGCCACCGGGGAGACCAGTCACACGGCGTCGGTGCGGGGCCGAAGCAGCCGTTGGCGTCCGCCGTCTCCAGCAACGCCACCACCCGGGCCTCCGCCTCCCGCGCGGCGAGCGACGCCCGCCGGAGCTCACTGCGCAGGCGTGCCACCTCGGCCGAGCTCAGATCGGTCCACCCTTCCCTGTCGCGCACCAGCTGCCGACCGAGCGCGCCGACCGCCGTGAGCCGGTCGACACGGACCCTCATGGCCGTGGCGTACGCTTCCTGCTGGAGCTGAAGCCAGTTGAGCTTGTCGTCCCCGAAGCCGGCCAACGCGGTGCCGGTCGCCTGGTGCCACGCCCAAGGGTCTTGATCCGTCGGCGGCACCAGCTCCGCGCGCCCCGATCCGGTGTAGCTCGCCTCAATGGCGGAGAGTGGGCCGGACGGGAATGACGCAAGCCAGGTGTTCGCGTCGACCAGGGCCTGCTGGACGCCCGACGAGACCCCGCCCTGGCACGCCATGGTCATGGTCAGGACGTCGAACCCGCAGTCGTCGAGGATCTCTGCCTTCAGCGCATCGGAGTACGTGACCCCAAATCCGCCTTCTACCCACGCATACACCCATGCAGGCGACGCGGGATTGATCTCGTCTTCGTGAAACGTGAAGTCATAGAACCCATGGTTTCGACGCTGCTCGAACACGAAGTCGGGCAGTGGATCGCCATGGTGGGACTCCAGCGTTCGAGCGCTGATGCCCTCGGCACCGTACGCGAGGTCGACCACGCCCCGCGCCGTCGCGCGCTGCGCAGCCAGCCGCTCGAACCGGGAGTAGTCCCGAAACGCCTCGTAGACGTATTCCTCGCAGCTCTCGATCACACAGTTGCTCTCCCACTCGCTGATCTGCGGATCGTAGAGCAGGGCGTACGCGGTGGAATCCGTGGCCGCTGCGTGCCCGAGCGTCCCCAGCATTGACACGTTCCCGCCAGACCAGCGGGCACGCCCCGCATCGGCGACCGCGAACCCATCCAGCTCCGCCACGTTGTCCGGGGAGAGCAGCGGCACGAGCGAGGCGCCCGAGCCCGACGCCCACGCCTCATTGCCCACCGCCAACAACGCAGGACACCGCGGGGTCGCGGCCGCCGCGTCCGCAGCGCCACACGCGCTCGCTTGCCATGCCGGATCCGCGCACGCGTCGAGGGTCGGGACCGGCGAGCACGTCGGCGTCACCGGGGTCACCGGGGTCACATCCAGCTCGATGCGGTCAGGGACCGACCAGTGGGTCGAGGCATCGAAGGCCCAATCCTGTCCCCAGGCGGTCGCGAGGAGGAGAAGAATCATGGGACGGCCTCCAGCGTGAAGGTGCCGGTGCCGCTTCCTGCGACAAAGTCGACGAAGACGAAGGTCGGCACCTCGGAGAGGATGAGGTCGACCGTCGAGCCCGTCGTACACGCGAGCTCATGGCGTGGTTGGGGCAGCGCACAGCTCGATCGGGCGTGCAAGCTCACGATCGGGTCGCCGGTGTACACGAGGCGGTAGAGGTCCGACGGCGCCGTCACCACGAGCGTGGCGCGCGACGCGCCCTCGTCGCACCGCGCCGACACGACCGGCGCGACCGCTCCCCCCACAGCGACCGAGTCTCCGACGCCGGTGAGGGCATGCGTGGAGGCCTGCCATGCCGCCGGACACGTCACCGGCGCTTCGCCGCACCGAGCGGGCGTGGCAGGCGTTCCATCTTCGTAGCCACAGACCTGCCCGGTGGGACACACCCCCAAGGCCTCGGTGACGTCGCAGAGGGAGAACGCCAGGTACGCCACCGGTGCGTCGACCAGGGCTTCCATCGGCGACCCTTGCGTTCGGCCCAGGGCATCGCGCGCCGCCACCCGCACCGCCGCGACATCATCCACGGGAACCGACGCCGGCAGCCAACCGCTCGCCGACACCAACGTCGGGGTGATCTCGACGGCGGGAAGGAGCAGCGGGGGGAATGGTTGGCCTGAGCTGAGCGTGAGGACGTCATCCTGAGCGTTCAGGAGCTCCACCCACACCGTCGAGGTCTCGTCGTCCGACACCTCCACGAACAACCCCAAGCTCCCGGCCGTCGGGTTGAGCCGAGCCTCCACGGCCGTCACCGTCGGGCCGCCGTCGTCGACACACACCCCGAGTGCACACTGCAACCCCGCATCACACGCACGGAAGGCCTCACGACAGGCGTCCCCCACCCCCCCCACCGGAATGGCCTGGCACGCCAGGTCGCCCACCAGGGACACGCTGCCATCGGCGTTTGCGAGCGACAGCTCGAAGGTCTCTCCCGCGACCGGCAGCGGCGCGCCGTGCGCCACCAAGGTCAGGGCCACGCCTCCCACATCGCCCTCAAGCCGCAACGCCTCCGTCCCGACCTGCCAGGCCTGGTCACCAGCGCCTGCGCGAACCGTGGCAGTCGTCCATGCCTCGTCTGGCACCGGCCCCTCGATGGCGAGCGAGTCGTCACCGCAGCGCGCGTCCAGTGCCACCCACGGCGAGACCGGCGTCCCGTCATCGGTGTCCCCATCGGTTTCGGCATCGGTATGGACATCGGTGTCGAGCCCCCCATCGTCGGAGTCGGACGCGTCGGAAGAGTCGCCCGAGTCCCCGCGGTCACGGCCCCCGTCTGTGTCCGACGGGCACCCCGCCAAGAACAGGCCGCCCCACAGCGCCGCCGTCCGCCCTGCGGCGTTCATCCACTCGACCATCTGACAGCCTCCCGGCGCCTCGTCGTCGCCGGAACCAGTCGCCACGCGACGCGCGTCCAAGCACCGACCGACGAGGTCTTCGCATCGCCGTCCCCGTGTGGACGAGGGCCTTCCGCGAAGAAGAACGTGGCCACGCTACCATGGACCGACGCCCTCACAAGACCCAGGCCGAGCCGCCGTGGCCGGCGGGGGCACAGAGGGCTTGGGGACTGTCAGCCAGCGATGGTTCGCGGGTCCGGATCTCCACGAGGAGATGCGCCTTGGGCCCCTGCGATCGGACCGCCGCCCCTACCCCCGGTGGGCCATCTTGAAGGTGAAGGTGCTCTTGCCCGCGATGATGGTCTCGCCGCCGAGGACCCGGCGGAAGCCCACGCGCTCGCCGTTGACCAACACGGGCGCGCGGCCGTCGAGCGCCTCGATGTAGTAGCGACGCCGCCGCTCCAGCAGCTTGAAGTGGGTGGCGGACAGGCCGGGGACGATCACCTGGTGACCTGCCGCGCTGCCGACCACCACCCCCATGGTCGTGACCCGGAACTTGCGCCGATCGGGCCCCTCCAGCACGAGGACGCCCAGCACGTCTTCCTCGTCTTCGTCGTCGTCGTCGGCCATGGTCGTCTTGCGGTGGGCGAGCGCCTTGGTGCCGCTGGCGTCGCCGTCGTCGGAGGCCGCGGCCCGGGCTTCCTTGAGCACGCGATCCAGCCAGCCCAGGGCGTCCTTCTCCTCCCGGCTCACCTTGGAGAACAGCCCCATCAGACCGGAACCCGCCGAGGCGGCCACGGCCTCGGCCTCCTCCATCATCCGGTCGAGCAGGCGGTCGCCGAACAAGGCCTCGCCGCGCGCGATCAGCACGCACATCAGCTCGATGCCCGTCTGGACATACGACGGGGTGGGGGCGTGGCGCAGCCAGTCCTGCAGCAGGGTGGCACCTTCTTCGTCGAGGCCCCCGACCTCCTCCGCAAAGTCCAGGATGCGCTGCCGCTCCGCGGACTGGATCGCACCGTCGGCCCACGCGATGGCCACCAGCGGGAGCATGGCGAGCGCCCGCACCGACACGGGGGCGAGGCCCAGGTCAGCGAGCTGGAGACGGTACGCGGTGTCCATGGTTCCTCCGAGGGCGCACGGGCCCCTATGCGATCTTGACCGCGGTCTGGCCGGCGTTCTTGATCTCGATGGTGCCGTTCCAGGCACACTTGCAGGTGCACTTCTCGGTCAGCGCCTTCATCTTCATCAGCGTGACCTTGGCTGCCCCCGGGGACCAGGGGCCCGTCGTCACAGGGATGCACGGCATCGGCGTGTGGACGCCCTGGGCGGCGGCCGTGGCGGCGATCACCTGCGGGTTGGACTTGGAGTTGCACATCCCGAACGGCGGGATGTTGGTCATCGGGGCGAAGTCCATCACCGTGGCGGCCGGCTTCTTGCCCACCATCATCGTGGGACGGATCACGAGCAACGAGCCCGGCGCCACGCCCTGGCTGCACTTCATCATCGCGCCCATCACGGCCCACAGCTTCTTGGACATCCCTGCCTCCTGCCTTAGTCCTGGACCGTGGGCGCCCCGGACTGAGCCGCCCCTGCCAGCCGCGCCACCGCCTGCAGCGCCGCCTCGAGTCCCTGGAGGATCGTCTCGTCCGTCCACCCGCACCCGCCCGTGGGCGTGACCGTCAAGGTGGCCTCCCCC
This sequence comes from bacterium, assembly GCA_030424555.1. Taxonomy (GTDB): domain Bacteria; phylum Myxococcota_A; class UBA796; order UBA796; genus JAUHWK01. The sequence goes on from JAUHWK010000044.1 coordinate 6,962, forward strand.
GCGAGCAAGGCGACCGCATCCGGCAGCACGGGCTGCCCGGCGAGCGCCGTCCCCTCCCCGGCGAGGCGCTCGTCCAGCAAGCGCCCGATGCACACGTCGAGGGGCTGATCCAGCGCCCCCTCGGCCGGCGAGGGCAACAGGTTGAACGCGTGAACCAGCGCCAGCGCCCACAGCTGGGCCTGGGACGGTGCCACGATCACCCGATCGGGGATGGGGGCGTCGACGATCTGCTCGAACGCCGTGCGCATCGCCGCCGCGAGGGTGAACGCCGACCACCGGAGGTCCTGGCGCGCCTCCCCCAGGACGTCCTCCATCGCCTCGGGCGCCATGCCCGACGCGTCGTACCCGCCGTCGCCGAAGTCTCGCGCGAGGCGCTTGCTGAGCCCGAACGGGCCCACCAGCTCTACCGTCCCCAGCTCGCGGCGGTACGAGGACTGGCACACGCCCGCGGGATCGGGCGACCACGACAGCAGCCACGCCGGCAGGTCCCGCCCGAGGGCGTCGCGCCGGGTGAGGCAGGCCGTGCTGTCGCCCTTGGTGCCCAGGTGGGGCTGCACCGCCGGGATCAGGCGCGGACGCAGACGATCGTCCCAGGCCACCACGGGCTCCGCCGCGTACGACGCCCCGCCCACCACGATCGACTGCTCGATCGACAGCGGCGAGGACAGCGCCCGCTCGATCGCCAGCGCCGCCGACGCGGCCTTGTCCTGCAGCTCGGTGACGAGCGCCTGACGCTCCGCGAGGCAGGTGGCCTGGGCCTGGAGGCTCGCCGCCTGGGCCGCTTGCGCCAGCACCAACGCCTCGTCGGCGTCATCAGCGCGCGCGGTCGCCTCGTTCGCGCGGCTGTACTGCCAGTACGCGATCGCCGAGGAGAGGATCAACCCGGTGAGGAAGGCCAGGGCCCGCCCGTCGATCCCCAGCTTCATCAGGCGATCGCGGCTCTTGTCCCACACGTCGATGAAGAACGTGACGAACAGGCCCTTGGAGTCGGTGATCAACCACCAGACATTGTCGGCGGCGTACTGGACCCGGCTCACCCGGGTGCCCGATCCCGCGACCCCCATGCTGGCGCCGCGGGCCATCTCGCTGGCGAGCACCACCGCACACGCCACCCGCGCGTGGTCGGGCAGCAGCAGCTCCAGGCGGGCGTGGAGCGGCAGGCGGATCCCCGCGACGACCTGGCTGCGGAACTCGCTGCGCAAGAGCTCGACGGTCATGCGCTCGCCGACCTGCTCCACGAGCAGCCCGGTCGACTCCACCTTCAGGTCCATCACCCGCCGCGCCCCGGCCGGCGGCAGCATGCCCTCGCGTCGCAGCACGGTGCGGCGCAGGCCTGCGGGGGCATCGGGGTGCAGCGGGAGGACGTACAGGGTCACCCGCCCGCCGTCGGCGACGGCGAACTCCCGACGGACCGGGCGGCCCCCGGGCTCGAGCACGGCGAGTTGGCGCATCATCCGTCCTCACCCTCCTCGTCGTCGACCTCCTCCTTCTTGGTGACGGAGGCCAGGTGCGGCAGCGCGCCCTCGCCAAGCTCAGGCCCTGCCCCCAGCGACAGCCGGATCGAGAACACGAGCGCGGCCTGCATCGGGATCCCCAGGGTGTGGACCACCCGGGCGAGGTCGTCGTCGGTGAGCTCGTGGTGGGGGGTGAGGCCCACGGCGAGCTCGATGTCGCGCCGCACGGCCTTCCATGCGGACGCGATCTGGTCCCCCTCGTCCCCGCCCACGGCTGCGAACGCTTCGATCAGGCCCGCCAGCTCCGGATCCACCGGCACCGCCGGGACGGTCACCTGGACGTAGCGCTCCATGCGGATGCCCGCGGCCAGCACCCCCAGCGCCTGAAGCCGCAGCAGGTCCATCGCCCCGACCGATCCCGAGCGGTCGACCACGAACGCCGCGAACCGGATCGCCAGGCTGAACGGGTGTCGCCACATCACGCTGGGCAGGCGACCGGCCGAGCGCTCCTTGCCGATCAAGAACCGATCGTGCTCGCGGTACCAGGCCGCGATGGGCTTGGGCAGGAGGTCGAGCTTGGGCGCGGGGTGCAGCGGCCCCAGGCCCGGACTCCGGCGTCCCCGCTCGGGGAAGTGCTCCAGGAGCACCCCGGTCATCCCTCGCGCGATCTGCATCCACGGTGCGGGCACGCTCTCGCGCTCCGCGTCCTTGGAGGTGGGGACCAGCGCCACCCGGGGCACCGCCGCCTTGCTCTCCATCACCACCTGGTAGGGCAGCATCACCAGCGTCGGGGACTCCCCCTCCGCCGGCACCTCGCCCGACACCGCGACGTCGAGCCCTGCCTGGCCCATCGCATCGGCGGCCCAGCGATGGACGCCCTCCCGGCCGATGCCCATCGTGCGGCTCACGTGGCCGTACGGGGAGACGGGCGCCGTCATGGGACCTCCTTGGGGACCTTGGTGGCCTTCTGCAGGCGCAGCTGCGTACGCAACCCGACGATCGCCGTCCAGCTGTCCTGCAGGCGCAGGGCCCTGGCCGGGCCCCCGCCCCCCGCGGGCAGACCGTACACCACCCGCGCGAACGGACCCACCAGGATCCCGGGGTGGTACGGTCGGAACGTGGCGCGGCGCCCCCGCTTGGGGCCGGTGGAGAACCCGCTCCACAGCTCGCCGACAATGGTGGCCTCGACGCCGTTGAAGCCCGGTCCGATCATCGCGCCGGTGCGGATCCCCCACTCGATGCGACCGATCCGCTCTCCGCCGCTGTTGCGGGTGGTGCTCCACACGCTCGACCGACGGCGCGGCCCGCTCAGGTGCGGCGGCACGGGCGCCCACCGCAGCCCCGCGAGGATGCCGGCCTGGAAGCGCAGGCCCCAGCCGGGCGACACCAGCCGGCTGCCGTCGGTGGGGATGGAGTACAGCGGCGCCCCCGCGGGACGCACGAGCAGGTCGGCCCCGATCCCCAGGTCGACGCCCATCCGTGGGTGGTCGTGGACCCACATCGTCGCCAGGCCCTGCAGCGAGAACCCGAAGCCCTGCGCGTCGAGCGTCTCATCGCCCGTGCAGGTGCCGCCGAAGTTGGGTCCGGTGACGACGTCGGGATCGCACTCGAAGCGGATGTGCAGCAGGGGGACCGCGTTCGCGTCGATGCCCAGGCTGAAGTCCACCGTGCGCCGCTGTGTCCACCGCGGCACGGCCTCGCCCGCCAGGACCGACGTGCGCGCCGTGTAGCCGGGCGACAGCTGCATCGGACGCTCCCCGTCGGGGTGGGCGTACCACATCCATCCCGCCGTTCGGACGACGTGCCCGTCCTCCAGCACCTCCTTGGGATCGCCGTCGACGAAGCGCCCGCCGATCGGCTGCTGAAAGCGACGGTAGGGCGTGCGCGGCAAGATGTTGGAGATGGTCTTGGCCTTGGTGGGGGCCGTCGCGTCGAACACGAACACCAGCACCCCGTGCGATCCGTGCCGGGCGAGCAGGCGGTCCCACACGAGCGACCGGAAGTACGTGGTGGTCTCGTCCAGCTCCTCCTGCTGGATCTCCACCACCTGGTCGCCGAACGACCCCTCCTGGCCTGCCAGGTCCTCGGCGGTCGGCGGCTCCTGCAGGAAGGCCTTGGCCTCGTCGACCTTGGCCAGTCCCTCCTCCACCAGACCAGGCGCCTCCTCCAGCTTCTCGGCGACGTCATCCCCGCTGACCGCGTCGTCGGGGTTGGGGGGCGCGGCCTCGGGGGCCGTCTGGGGAACGGTGGGCCGCAGGTTGGCGTGCAGCAGGCCCGCCCGGATCACGGTGGGGACGAGATCGGCGTGCGTGAGCACCATGTCGTCGCACAGCGCCGTGGTGCGGGCGACCAGCTCGCGGCGGCCATCCGGGGCGTCGGTGGTGGTCCACAGCACGTGCCACCCCGACCACAGCGTCCAGCGCACGCGGTACAGCGACTGGCCGTCCCCCAGGTCGACCAGGCGGGTGGTGCGCGGTGGCTGGGTCGGGTCGTCGACGTACCGCCAGGGCATGGCGTCGCCCGCGGCCTCGATCACGGCCGCCCCGGACAGACCGCGCGGGGCACGCACCAGCTGGTCGACCTCGATCAGCTGGAACGACGGCTCGTCCAGGGCATCCAGCGCGTCCTTGGTGGTGCACACCGACACCGGGTCGATCGCCCCCGACCCCTGCGGGAACGGTCGGGGCGCATACCCATGGCGGCCCAGGGTCTCCTGCCAGCGGGACGTGGCCTCGTCGACCACCTCCGACGGCGTGGCCAGGGCGGTCTCGTCGAAGGTCCGGGCGATCTCGTAGCGGACGTGCTCACCCAGCAGCCAGCTCTCCTCGCGGGCCCGGAAGCCATCGTCCTGCGGACGGAGCAGCAGCCACAGCGCAGCCCGGAGCACCCGGGTGCGGGCGTCGTCTCGGGCGGTCCCCGGCAGCAGCCAGCCGTCGAACCATGCCTCCAGCGCGACCTCGTCGGTCAGGTCCCTCGGCAGGGGCTGACGAGGCCCCGGGCGCAGCGAGGTCGCCAGGCGATCGCCCACCGCCGCGTCGAGCGCCGGCGCGAACCCCTCGGGCGCCCCCACCTCCAGCAAGCGGCCCACCCAGCGCCGCAGCACGGGCTGGGGCAGGACCGACAGCTGGACCAACGCCCGGCCCTCGCCCGCGAGCAGGCGCAGGCGCAGCGCCTCCTGGGCGACGTCGGTGGTGGCCTCGTCGAGGGTGCGGGTCGGGTGCGCGATCGTCGCGTACCACGCCGCGATCGACGCCTCGTCCAGCCCCGCCAGGCGCCCCGCACGCAGCGGGCCCGTGGGCGGCTCGGGCCACGCGGCGATCACGGCATCGGAGGTCGCCCGCAGCAGGTCCCGGGTGGCGGGCTCCTCGGCCAGGAGACGGTCCAGCCAGGGACGGACGAACGCGAGCGGCAGGACGTCCAGGCGCACCACCCGATCGCCCGCCCGATCCGGCCCGCGCCGGTCTCCCTTGCCCTCCAGCCGCTCCGAGGCCCGGTCGGTCTCGCCCCGGGCGGCCGCGACGAGATCGCGGGACAGGCGCCGCGCCTCGGAGTCCCCGAGCAGCGGGTTGGCCATCGCCGTGAGGGCCGTGAGCACCCGCATGTGGTTGGTGGTGTACTCCTCCATCGCGTACTGCGCGGTCTGCACGAACACGACCCGGTGGAACCGATCGAAGTGGGCCTTGGCGAGGGCCCGCGCCCCCGACTCGTCGGGCGCCGAGCGCGACCCTGCCGCGGCCGCCGCCACCGGGTCGAACCGGTCCGCCACACAGCCCGCCGCCGCCTGCTCCCCGTCGCCATCGATGCCCAGGCAGGGCAGCAGCGGGCCCCGGCCCGACCGAAACGCCTGCAGCGGCACGCGATCGCGCGCGGCGTACACGAGCCCCAGCCCCGAGGTGGTGGCGCGGTACGGATACATCTGCTCGAAGAACGGCTCGGACGACTGGGCGTCAGCGTCCATCACATCGAAGTCGTGGGACTCCCCCGAGGCGCCCAGGCGCAGCGCGAACCGGCCGGACAACAGGACGGTGTCCGGTGCGGCCGGCGACCAGGCGTCGTCCGACAGCTGGTAGCGGACCCGGCCGAACATCGCGCCAGGGGTGCGGGGCGCGTCGGGCGCAGCGCGCGACACCCGCCAGGTGCGATCCCCGAGCAAGGTCGACAGCGACGGCCCCGCCGCGATGGCCTTCTCGCCCCGCGGCAGGCGTCCCCAGGTGGGCAGCACGGCCGGCAGGGCGGTGAACCCCTGGGCCCCGAGCGTGCCCGCCACGTCGGCCTGGCGCCAGTGGTTCGCCAGATCCTCGAACGCGCGCAGGTACAGCGCCGAGACGTCGCGGCCCGCCGCCCGTCCCGCCGCCAGCGAGGCACGGACCTCTGCCGGGATCCGCTCCGAGCCAGGACGCGCCAGCGCCGCCGGGTCGTAGAAGTCGACCACGTCCACGCAGGCCGGCTCCACGCCAGAGGCCGTGGTCTCGCACGTGCCGCCAGGGCGCCCCACGAACCCGACCGACCGCACGGGCGGCGCGGGCGGCGTGGCCACCTCCGACGCCCCCGGCTCCTGCGCCCCCGCGAGGCCCAGCACCCATCCAAGCATCAACCCGTGGGACACCATCACCCCAGCTCCCGCAGCCGCGCCAGGCGGTCGTCGGCGTCCAACATCTCCTCGACCCGCTCCAGCAGATCGAGGGCCTCAGGCGATCGCGAGACCATCCGCCGAAGCAACAGCATGATCTCCTCCTCGCCCATCTGGTTCAGCGCCGCGCGCGTCGGCGGACTGGCAGCCCGCGACGATGCGCGTCCCGCCGTGGGGGTCGCCGTGCGCTCGCGCGTCCCCGTCTCCCGAGGCCCGCGACGCCCCTTGGGGGCCTCCCAGTTCATCGCCCGGGCGAGCGCGGCCCCATCCAGCTTGGCGGGCAACCGCTTGCCGTCTGGGGTGCGTGCCCCCTGACCCGCCCGCTTTCGGGCACCGCCCGGGGACGCGGGCCCCGATCCCTCGACGAACACCTGATCCGACCCGCCCAGCGGGCCGCCCTTGCTCGCCTTGCGCAGCGCCGCGAGCCGGATCTGGCCCTTCTCATCGAGCCCCTCGGCCACCTTGCGGAAGAAGGCCTCCGCCGGCTGACCCATCGGGACCCACGTCGCGATCGGCGTGCCCGCCAGCGGCCCCTCCCCGGCCAGCGCCTCGCGGGCCCAGCGCACCTGGGCGGGGTCCATCCGCACCGTGCGGTCGCCGACCTCGTCGCCGTCCTGGGACGTGTCCTGACGCGTCGCTCCCAGCCACACCACGCCCGAGGTGCCCGACACCCCCTTGCCCCCGCGGCGCCCTCCCATCCGGGGCGATGTGGGCGCGGCCCGACGCTTGCCGCGCAGGCGATCGATCAGCCCCATCACACCCTTGCGGGGTGGCGGCGGCTGGAGACGGGCCCACGGGTTGTCCCGACCCAAGCGCCAGACCAGCATCGCGTGCTCCGACGGCGACAGGTCCTGGGCCACCGCGTCGAAGAACGCGACCGGGTCCTCCCCCACCGGGACCCACTGGGGCGGCGGGGTGTCGATCAGCGGTCCCTTGCCCCGCAGCGCCTCGCGCGCCTGCCGGACCGGTGCGGACGCCATCCGTCCCGACCCCTCGCCCTTGCCCGACGGCGCCTTGCGCTTGCCCTTGCCTCCGACCACCTGGCCGCCCAGCGCGACCCCCATGCCGAGCCCCAGCCCCACCGACGACACCGCGCCGCGACGGGCCCGCGAGCGAGGGGCCGACAGGATCGCCCCGCTGCGGCCACGCCCGGAGGGTCTCGGGCCACCGCCCGATCCGGAGGCCTTCCTCGGAGAGGCGGACCTCCAGAACCCTTCGTCGTGTGGGTCCTGTCCCGAGGACGTACCGCCCGACCGGCTCCCGACCGCGCCGGAACGTCCCCGGCCGATCGCCTCGCCGGAGCGGGTCGTGCCCTTGCCGACCACGCCCTTGGTCCACGGCGTCCACATGCCCAGGCGAGGCGGCGTGCCCGTGCCCTCGCCCTGGTCCCCGCCCGTGTCCGAGCGGTCCTTGGACCCCGTGGTCGGCACCATCACCTGGACCTCCGGGGTCGGCCGTCCCACCAGGGTCTTGCCCGACAACAGCGACGTTCCCCCGGTGGCGAGCAGGCGCGCGGCCTCACCCAGCGCCCGAGGATCGGAGCCGGATCGCGGCCGTCCCCCCTTGCCGAGCGGGCCGGTCGTCAGGCCGAGGCGGTGCAGGTCTTCGATCGAGCCGACGGTCGCCCGACGCGACCGAGCGCCCTTGGTGCCCGTCTGCGAAGTCGTGCCCGACCCGAACGTGTCGTCGGCCTGCTCGTCGGAGCGCTCGGTGTCGGTCGTGTCGTCTCCCTCCGAGCCATCTGTCCCCGTCTCCTGGTCGGTCGAGTCCTTGCCCTTTTCCTTGGGTTCCTTGGACGAGGTGCCCAGCCCGAGGGTCTCCTGCAGCTCGTCCTCATCGAGGTCGTCGCCGCGCATCAGCGACTGCTTGGCCTCCTCGAGCTTCTTGATCTTCTCCTCGCGTTCCGCCTTCTCCTTGAGGCGGGCGCCCCGCGACTGGCGCTTGCGCAGCTTGGTGCCGCCGTCGAAGTCCTCCTCATCGAAGCGATCGCGGACGCGCGCCGCACGGCTGGTGCGCTTGACCCGGCCCTGGGCATCGAGGTCCTTGGCGTCCATGCCGTCCCGCACGCGCGCCCCTCGTCGGGAGCGGGTGCTGGTGACGTCGCGGGCGAAGGCCGGCCCTTCGGGGACCGTTCCCCCGAGGACGCCCGCCACGGTGGCCACCCCGCCCGCGATCGCCAGGCCCGACACCGGGGGCACCATCACCTTGTCGGTGCGCCCGGTGATCGATCGGATCCCGCCCTTGCGGGTGCGCCCGTGGGCCGCGTCCCGCAGCCGCCCAAGGTCGCTGCCCAGCTGGCTCGACCAGGCCGAGACCTTCTTGCCGAACCCCGTCTTGCCCGCCTTGGCCTTGGCCGCGTCGCCCAGCCGGCCGAGCACGGTCCGGCGGTCCTTGCGCACCGCCGTGAGCCGCGACTGGACCTTGGCCCCCGACTTCGCGCTCCACGCCGAGACCTTCTGACCCGCAGCCGACCCCTCGACCCGCGCGCGGAGTCCCCGGGCCTTGTCCGACACCCACGAGCGCGCCTTGGCGTCCTTGGCCTGCGCCGACAGCACCTTGGACAGCGCGCCCTTGCGCAGCGCCTCCTTCTTCGCCCCCAGCGTGCGGCCGACCGCCGTGCCCGCGAACTGCTTCTTCCAGCGGTCCGACGTCGTGCGCGGGGCCCCCGCCCGGTGCTTGGCCAGGTACTTCTCCAGCTTGTCGACCCACCGGGTGCGGGGCGTGGGCTGCGACGAGGAGGAGCCCGTCTGCTGGGCGATCGCCGTGGCCAGCACCGAGGCCTGAACGGCCGCCTTGCCCTTGATCCCCTGGGCCTTCAGGACGCGGTGGACGCCGATCGCCACCGGCGTCTTCTTGATCGAGGCCTTGTCCCCCGTGCCCCGGGACCGACGCATCGCGCCGATCGCCTTGCGGACCTCGGGGTTGCGGCCCGACACCGCCCCGGCGCGCGCCCGGCCGATCCGCACCGACCCCCGGCGCGCGGTCGCGCTGACGGTGCCCACCGCGGTCTTGGATCGGGCACGCCCGATGCGAACGGAGGAGGCGCGGGGCACCCCCTCCTTGGTGAGCGGCAGATCCCGTCCCACCGCCAGCCAGGAGGACGACCCGCGCGAGCGCGGCGACGGCGTGGGCTTGGGGACGGTGCCCTTTGATGCCTTCGATCCCTTCGTGACCAGGTGCGTCGGACGGCCCGAGATCGCGCCCGAGCGGGTGCGGCCGACCGTGCCTTGCCGACCCGTGGGCGACTTGGTGCGGGGCGCGCGGGCATCGCGGTGGCCGATCGCGAGGGCCCGGGCGCGGCCGAGACGCGGACCCCGGCCCCGCGGGAGCGGCCCCTCTCCCGAGACCAGCGCCGACGACGTGCTCCGGCCTGAGGTCAGGGCCGTGACCGCGCGCGCC
>JAUHWK010000471.1 GCA_030424555.1 bacterium
TGCTGCTCCCACGCCTTGGCGATGTCCTCGCCGGTGACGCCCTCGGTGCGCTCGGGCACGCCGCAGGCGGCTAGGCAGGTGAGGACGAGCAGGTGGGTCGTGGTGCGCATGGAGCCCCCTCGGCGCGGTGATGCCCCGAGGGGCCTCGGCGTGTAACCCGCCATTCCGGTGGTTCCAGCGATCGTGTGACGCCGGTGGGGGGCGTCGTGGTACGGGCTTCCCGTCCGCCCCCGCGCCACGCGGGGGGCGATCGCGAGGGAGGGGCTGTGTCGGACGTGCCCAGGTGGGTCCAAGGCGTCGGGGTGGTGTGGGGCCTGATGGTCGTGGCGGCGTGGGCCCTGTCGGACCTCGCGCACGCGGCGGGGCGCATGCAGGGTGCGTGGGTCGGCGTGGGCATGGCCGGCGGGTTCGGGTTCGTGGCGGTGCTCGGCGTGGCGGCCATGCAGCTGCCCTCGACCTGGCCCCTGTTGGTCCGTCGGCTCGTGCTGCTTGTGGGGATGGGCGGTGCGCTGTGGTCCACCGGTCAGCTCACCCGGGCGCTGTACGCGTGGGTGGGGTGAGCGCAGGTCACCAAGCGGGGTCGAAGAACCCGAAGTAGCGGCCCATCCAGTACGGGAGGAGGTAGTCGGCCGGGGGCTCGACCACGGTGGGCTGGGCCGAGCAGCCGCGCAGGACGTACTGGTCCTTCCACCACACAAAGCTCTCCAGGCAGCGCTCGTGGGGCCCGCGGGGGACGGAGCCCATCGGGCGATCGAGCCGGTCGAGGCACAGCTGCTCGTTGTCCGACGGCGCCACCTCCCGGCGGACCTCGTCCTCGGGGAACACCGCGAGGCCACAGGCGGCCTCGGTGACCGCGTGGAAGGCGGGGCCGTCCCCGGCCGGGTCGAGGTCCTTGAACGCGGCCCAGAACAGGTCGTACCAGGCGTTCTCCCGCACGCCGAGTGCACGCAGGTTGTCCGCCTGCCAGATGTCGCGGAACACCTGCTGGTACCGGGCGCGCAGGGTGGGGTCGGTCTCGAACCACAGCAGGTCGACCAACGCCAACACGAACATGCTCGCGTTGTTGTCGTTGGACAGGCAGCCCTCCTGGTCGAGGTGCACCCCGTGGAAGTCCAGGGCGTCGGTGAACGGGCGGGGGGCGATCGGGTCGAACTCCGGGCAGTCGTCGCCGTCGTGCTGGCCGGTGAAGCACCGCTTGGCGGTGGTGATGCGCGGGTCGTCGAGGACGGCGTCGGCGATGGTGAAGAACGCCAGCGAGAAGCCCGCGTTGAACCCGAGCCCGAGGGCGGGCGAGAAGTCGCCGTGCTCGGTGCGGCGGCCGTCGGGGTCGATCATCGACAGGTCGTGATCGAGCAGCGTGGTGACGACCTCGGCGACGATGTCCTTGGCGATCTGGACGCTCTGGGGGTCGTCGACCAGCTTGAGGACCGCGCCCAGCGCGAACATGTGGCCGGCGTACTCGTCCTTGCTGGTGTTGTCCAAGAAGCACCAGCCCGCGTACTCGGTGCCTGGGCAGACATCGGACTCGACCCAGCCGTCGCCGGTGGCGGGCTTCCAGGTCAGGCAGCCCTCGTCGTCGACCTTGATCCAGCGGTCGTTTGCCTTGTCCGACGAGCTTCGCCAGTCATCGCTGGCATCGTCGGGGCAGGACAGGCCGGGGATACCGGGCTTGACGTAGGTGCGGACGAGGTTGCCGGGCATGCCGCTCACGCCGAGGCGCTCCTGCTCGGCGAGCAACAGCTGACGCACGGTCGCGATGGCTGCCTCGTGATCGGCCCCGGTGGTGGAGGCCGCCCGGAAGGCCTGCGAGGCGAGGTACAGCGACGACCACAAGCCGTCGTTGGCGCCGTTGCGCCAGTCGATCACGTCGTCGACAGTGGCGGTGGCGGGGTCGGCCCCGGCCTGGAGCTCCACCCCGAGCATCACGCCGTAGTCGGGGTGGACGTGCAGGGTGTCGGCCCGCTCCTGGTACGTGGCCGCCTTGGCGGCGAGGCCGGTGGGGGTGGCGGCGGGGTGGTCCTCGCACGCGGCAAAGGTGGGGGAGCCCAGGCGCCAGGGGTCGACACAGGCGGCGAGGGCAGCGTCGCACCACTGGCCCTGGTCCACGCAGGACACGTCCCCCTCGGGGCTTCGCAAGGTCTCGGCGTCGAGGCACGCGGTGACGACGGTGTCGCTGTCGGCCCCGCCGTCGTCGCCATCCGTCGGGCTGGGACACCCGAGGAGGACGGTGGCGGTCAGCGGAAACATCAGGGGGTGGACGCGCACGGAGCCTCCTCAGCCACGAACCCCGTCCCTATTGGATCCGTACGGAGGAGGCTGGCGGCAAGGCCTGTGCGCGGTGGGGTCTGGGGCGGTAGGTCTGGGACGCGAACCTGTCCCCTGCCGAGATCGCCCTGTGCCTGAGCCGCCCTCCACCCTGCCGCCCGAGCGAGGCGCTGCCTGGCGGGAGGCACAACGCCCGGCCGCGGAGGGTCGATCCCGCCTGCTGGGGGTGCTGCTGATCGTGGGGCTGATCGGCACGAGCGCGGCGTGCGGCTGCATGGGCGGCATCGTGGCGGCGACGACCGTGATGGGGATGCAACTCCAGGCGCAACTCGACGAGATCTCGCAGAAGCTGGAGGGGGCACCCTGATCGGGCGCCGTCGTCGGTCCTAGAAGTACGAGCGGTACACCAACTGGGCGCCGGCGGTGATCTGGGGGAGGTCGAGCTGGACGACGGCCTCCAGGCCGACGGTGTTCATCATGCCGTTGATGTACAGGCCCAGGCCGAGATCGTGCAGGAAGTACTGGGTGCTCTTGAGGTCGCCTGCGCCAAAGGTGGCGTCGAACTGGTACTCGAGCATGAAGCCCAGGGGGACGGGGTTGAGGTCGAAGGTGAGGGCGAGGTCGGACTGGAATCGGCCCGCGAGCCCGGAGGCGATGACCTGCGCGTCGTCCTCCCAGTCCTGGACCCGCAGGTGCTCCAGCCCACCGCCCACCGTGAGCTGCACGCCGAACGCCGAGCCTGCCGCCTGGGCGAGCGCGAGGTTGAGGCCCCCGCCGTAGGCCTGGAAGTTGGTGATCATCTCCCGGCTGGCCGCGGTGGTGTCGGGCTCCTGGCCGGCGGCGATCTGCTCCTGGATCGCGGCCAGGCCACGCTGGAAGTCCAGGGTGGAGCCCGACAGGTAGAACCCGGTGGGCTTGAGGGTGAACGCCGTGGACGGACGGTGGACCAGGCGAATGGGCACACCCCCGCGGAACTGCCATGCCGCATCCGCGCGGATCTCGCTGTCGGAGGTGGCCCGT
>JAUHWK010000472.1 GCA_030424555.1 bacterium
GTCGTGATCCAACGGGTGCTCGCCTCAATCCCACGCCCACCAACCGAACCCGAGCTTCAACGACGTCGCCCCGAACTTCACCGCGGCGTCGACCGCCGGCACGCTGACCCTCCACGACTGGATCGGGGACGGCTACGCCGTGCTGTTCTCCCACCCCAAGGACTTCACCCCCGTCTGCACCACCGAGCTCGGCGCCGTCGCCCAGCTCCTGCCGGAGTTCGCCAAGCGCAACACCAAGGTCATGGGCATCTCGGTCGACAGCGTCGAGGACCACGACCGGTGGAAGCAGGACATCGCCGCGTTCGCCGGGGTTCCCGCGGACTTCCCGATCATCGACGACAGCACGCTCACGGTCGCCAAGCTGTTCGACATGCTCCCGGCCGAGGCCTACCTCCCCGACGGACGCACGGCAGCCGACAGCGCCACCGTCCGGACCGTGTTCGTCATCGGCCCCGACAAGAAGATCCGCCTCACGATGACCTACCCGATGTCGGTCGGTCGCAACTTCGCCGAGATCCTCCGGGCCCTCGACGCGGTCCAGTTCACCGACGGGGCCCCGCTCGCCACGCCCGCCAACTGGACCCCCGGCCAAGACGTCGTCGTCGGGCTCAGCCTCGACAACGAGGCCGCCCAAGCCCAGTACGGCGCGCTCGACATCAAGTTCCCATACCTGCGGCTCGCCGCGTTCCCCGGCTGACGGACCGTCGTGCCGCCGCCGCTCCGCGCTCGACGGGGCGGCGGCTCCCTCGCAGCACTGGGCAACGTCGAGGAAGTTCAGGCGGACCCGACCGACACCGACCGTCGCGGAGCCACTCTGGGGAAGAGTCCCAGGAACAGACCCAGGGGTGGGCTCCATGCTCTTGAAGATCGTCCTCGCCATCGTCCTGACCATCGCGGCGGTCGTGCTGTTTCGCTACGAGCAGTCGCTCTATGAGCAGGAGGACGACGACCTTGAGTCGTTCACCATCGAGCTCCCAGAGGACCTCTGGAGCATCTACAAGGTGCCCCATGGCTTGCTGTGGACGCTCAACTCCGGCGTCCTGAACGCACCCAACATCGAAGATCTCAAGTCCGTCTTCGACTTCATCCTTCGGCTCGATCTCGCGTACGGCGATGGCGGGGACGCAGAGGCCCCGTCCGAGGAGCTCGACGCGCTCGAGGACCTTCTCCTGTCCGATCAGCCCCCCATCGCCCTCTTCCTCGGCCGCTTGCAGGAGGAGGACGGGCTCTGCACCTACTGGGCTGTGGTCGATCCCGACACGATCCACGCGAGGCTCCAGCAACGACAGGACGACGCGCTGTCCTCCTGGGAGTACGACATGGGGTACGATCCCACCTGGGAGCGGGTCGGCCAGCTGCTCCACCTGGCACAGCGGGGCGACGCGGAGCGCGGCGAACCCGACGAGGCGTGATGTCCACCCCGAGCCCGGACGAGCCACGGCCCGCCCCACGGTCGCGGTCATCCCGTCCCGAGCGGATTCCGACATCCACCCATCGCGGACCGCCCCGCCGAGGCGGCCCCCCCGTCACCCCTGGCGGGTGAACGCGGCGTGCGGTGGTGAACGGCCGGCTCCCCGCAGAGCCCATCTTCGAGCATCGCCGAGAGGACATGCGGATCGCCCGAAGTGACCCACGCCCATGGCGTGGAAGGCAACCGCCCGATCCCCGACCGGGACCGCCCCCTGGCCGAGAGGACGACGCGACGGCTCCTTCGTCGCCAACGGCGGCCCCAGGGGCGAACTGAGCCGGCAGCGTGGGCGGCGAACGGCTCGAAGACCCGCCGCCGTCCGTTGTGTCCACCGACCCACCGGGGATCGAGCGGGGATGTGGGGAGGGTCGTGGTCGCCTACGCAGCCGTGTTCCCCACCCGGAGATCCCGATGCGTCCATCCTTGCTCTTCACCCTGTCCCTGCTCGCCGCCTGCGACGGCGGCGACACCCCACGCGATGGCTCCCCAAGCGGTGCCGAGACCGATCTGTCCGACACCGAGGACGGCACCGACTCGGGATCTCCCGACGACACCGCCGACTCCGGCGTCGATCCAGACGACTCGGACGTCGACGACACTGACCTCGTCGACTCTGACACCGACAGCGGCGGGATCCCGCTCGTGACCGCGGTCCGGTTCTTGAGCCTGGTCCCCGGGAACGGCAACGTCGACGTCTACCTCGGCAATGCCACCACCCCCGTCGTGACCAACCTCGCCTACCGGGTCCCGTCCGACTTCCTGGAGCTCCCCGCGGGCTCCTACACGCTCCAGGTGCGGCTCGCCGGCTCCCCCGCGAGCACGACCCCCTCGATCTCGCTTCCGATCACGCTGGCTGAGGACCGCAACCTCCTCGCCGTCGCCCACCCCAACATCCCCGAGGCCGGCGGCACGGCAGGCGGGCCCCTCGTCTTCACCGACGTGGTCGACCTCACCAGCACCCCGGGCCACATCTCCGCCCGCATGGGGGCGATGTTCCACGCCGACGGGACCGACCGTAGTGTGGCCACGGACGCCCTCGGGATGTGGGGCACTGCGAAGGTGCGCACCGGGCTGATCGGAGAGGTGCACGAGCTGCCCAACCAGGGAGGCCACATCGGCCTGTCGACCGACTACACCGCGAACGTGTTCGCGCTGACGATTCCCCCCGCGTTCGCGGACGCCGCCGTCATCCTGTTCCCCGGGGTCCAGCCCGGCGACGACGACCTCGCCGTCCACTCGTTCGGGCATGACCCCGTCAGCGCGCCGCCCGAGGAAGGCGAGGTGTTCGCGGTCAACCTCGCGTACCTCGGCGCCAGCGGCTTCACGACGCACGAGTACCAGGTGACGGGGGTCGGCGAGAACGCCTACAACAACCCCCCGCAGACGCAGTCGAGTCACCCCATCGCCACCAACCTCGTCGTCGGCACGGCCCAGGGTCCGGTGGCGCTCGACGACGGACGGCAGTGGATCCGCGTACGCAGCGACATCGACGCCGAGACGTACGACTACGGCCGCGTCGACAACGCCAGCGGCACCCGCAGCGCGTACATCATGGATGGAAACACGTTCTTCGAGGGACGGATGATCCGCCTTCCCGGCGACTGGATCCGCCCCGCCGCCGGCCACATGCGGGTCAGCCTCACCGGCCAGGTCTCCTACGAGGACCTCACGGTCTACCTGACGGCCGCCGGCACCGGCACCGCCTGCTCAGGCTGGGACGCCGTCGTCCTGTCGGACACCGACCCCGTGTTTCACTCGCCGGTCGACTGGCTCCCGGACGACCTGGAGCTGCGCATG
>JAUHWK010000045.1 GCA_030424555.1 bacterium
CGAGCGCACCCGCGCGGTGGTCGGCGATCGGGTCGAGGCCGTCCGCATCGACTACCCGGACGCGTACCCAGCCGACGAGCCCCAGCGCCGCTGCCCCGACGTCTCCCGTGCCGCCACCCACCTCGGGTTCCGGCCCCGGATCAGCCTCGACGA
Source organism: bacterium (assembly GCA_030424555.1). Classification (GTDB taxonomy): domain Bacteria; phylum Myxococcota_A; class UBA796; order UBA796; genus JAUHWK01. Next base: position 154 of record JAUHWK010000045.1, read on the forward strand.
GGGCCTGCGTCGCTTCTACGGCTGGGCGCTCGACGAGTACGTGGGCCTGCGCGCCGCCGGCTGACGGAAGCGCGGACGTCGACGGGCCCCCCGCGCCCTCCCCCTTGCGACAAGACGGCTGCACGATGCCGGCTGCGATAGGGCGCCCGTCGGAGGCGCCATGCTGATCGCGTTCCAGGGCCATCCCGGGGCCTACAGCCACGCTGCGGCCGTGGCCGTCCACGAAGGCGCCGACACGCTGCCCTGCGCCACCTTCGAGGACATGCTGGAGGCGGTGCGCGACGGCCGGGCGGACGCGGCGATGGTGCCGGTCGAGAACAGCGTCGCCGGGCGCGTCGCGGACATCCACCACCTCGTGCCCGAGGCGGGCTTGTACCTGACGGCCGAGCACTTCCATCGGGTCCGCCACCAGCTCGCCAGCCTCCCCGGCGTCTCGCTCGACGCCCTCACCGAGGTCCGCAGCCACGTCCAGGCGCTGGCCCAGTGCCGCCGCCGGCTTCGCAGCCTCGGCCTCACCCCGGTCGTCGCCGCCGACACCGCTGGTGCCGCCCGTGCGCTCTCCGCCTCCCGCGAGCCCCACGTCGGCGTGCTGTGCTCCGCGCTCGCGGCCCAGCTGTACGGGCTCGAGGTCCGCATCGACGGCGCCGAGGACGTCTCCCACAACACCACCCGGTTCGTGGTGATGGAGCGCACGCCCCGCGTGCCAGCGTGGGGGGAGGGGCCGGTGATCACCACCCTCGTGTTCAGCCTCCGGAGCGTCCCGGCCGCGCTGTACAAGGCGCTGGGCGGGTTCGCGACCAACGGCCTCAACCTCACCCGGATCGAGTCGTACCTGTCGGGTCCGCGGATGACGTCCGCGCACTTCTGGATCGACGTCGAGGGCCACCCCGACACCGATGCCTTCCGCCACGCCCTGGACGAGCTTCGGTTCTTCTGCGCAGACGACGCCGTGCGGCTGCTGGGCACGTACGCGGCCGATCCCTTCCGCCGGGGAGCCTGAGCCCCGTGTCGTCCCGGTGTACGAACTGCGGCGCCACCGTGGACGTGGGGCCCGAGGTCCTCGCCACCACCTGCGCGTTCTGCGACAGTCCGCTGGTGGCCGTGCCCGACGGCGCGGTCCCGCCCGAGGCGGTCGTGCCGTTTCGGGTGCCGCGGCAGGGCGCCTCCCAGGCCATCCGCCGGTACCTGGACGGACACTGGTTCGCACCCGCCGCCGTGCGCAAGGCCGCCCGCCCTACGTCCTTGCACAGCGCGATGCTGCCGCTGTGGTCCTGGCAGGCCCGGGCCCACAGCACCTACCAAGCCCGGATCGGCATCCACTGGACGCGCACCGAGACCTACACCACCACCGAGAACGGCAAGACGGTGACCAAGACGCGCACGGTGCGCGAGACCGAGTGGTTTGGGCTGGAGGGCCCCCACGGGATGGCCTGGCGCGACCACCTCGTCAGCGCCGGCACCGGCCTGACCGAGGCCGAGTCCAACGCGCTGGAGCCGTACGACCTCGGTGCGGCAGTCCCGTGGGACCCGAGTCGGGTGGCAGGCCACGTGGCGGAAGCCGCCACCATCGACGCCGAGACCGCGCGGGCCACCGCGGAGGCCGAGGTGCGATCGCGGGTCCATCGAGACATCGCCCAGGACTTCCTCCCCGGCGACGTGGCCTCGGGCGTGTCCGTCCACACCGAGGTCACCTTGTCCCAGCCACGCCTGGTCCTGGTGCCGGTGTGGATCGCGGTCGTCCGCGGCGGGGAGCACGTCCTGCGGGTGCTCGTGAACGGCCAGACCGGCGAGGTGATCGGCGAGGTCCCCACCGACTGGGCCCGCGTCGCGATGGCGGTGGGCGCCGTCCTCCTGGTGGTGGGCCTGTTCGTGGCCGGCGCCATGTGGCTCGAGGGGGCGCTGTGAACGTCGTCCGATGCGCCCAGTGCGGCGGGGCGATCGCCTCGGCCCCCGGCACCCCCGAGCCCGCGTGCTTGTTCTGCGGCCACACGGTGCTCGCCCCGGTCGATCCCGACCTCGTGCCCCCGGCCCCCGAGGCCTGGATGCCCCACCGCATCGACGAGGGCGCCGCGTCCGCAGCGTTCAAGACGTTCGCCCGTGGGTCCTGGTTCGCCCCACGCGCCCTGCGGGATGCCCGCCTGCGCCTGCGCCGGGTGCTCGTGCCCGCGTGGCAGTGGCGCCTGGGCCTGGACGTCACCTGGACCGGTCTGGTCTCGGCCGCCACCCGCAGCGGCAAGCGACCCGTCCGTGGCGCCACCGCCGTCCACGACGCCACCGTGATGGTTCCGGCCTCCGCGACCCTCACCCAGCGCGAGCTCGACGCCCTCGGTCCGTTCGACGACGACAGCGCGACGCCGTGGGATCCCGACCACACCGACGCCCCTTGGGAGGTCGCGGAGGTCTCCCGCCACACCAGCCAAGCCCGTGCCGAGCGGGTGCTGGCCGACCGGGTCGCGCGCCGCGTGTCCGACGAGGAGAGCCTGCGTGCCGGGTCGATCCACACCCGGTGGATCCCCCACGAAGAGGCCTCGGGAACACCGCGTCTCGTCCCGATCTGGATCGGGATCTACACGTGGAAGGACGTCCCCCGCCGGGTGGTGATCAACGGGCACACCGGCGCGATCACCGGGGATCGACCGCTCGATCCCTGGCGCGTGGCAGCGGCCGTGGTCGCGGGGGCTACCCTGGTCGCCGGCCTCGTCCTGGCGGCGTCGGCCCTGGGCGGATGAGGCCGTCTCCGGCGCGCACGCCGCCCCCATTGGACCGTGTCGGGCTGATCTGGCATGATCGACGGGCCGCACCTCGAGACCCATGACCGCGCACGACGCCGATCTGCAGAGCTTGGTCACGACCGACCTCGAAGTCCTGCCCCAGGACACCGGGGACGCGTTGGTGTCCGGTGCGATCGCGCTGCCACGGCGTCTCGAGCGGGCTGCCGTGCGTCGCAGCCACGCCGAGGACCTGGCGATCCTCCGTCGGGTGCTGCCCTGGGGCACGGCCCTGTGGTCCCTGTACGTCCTGAGCGACCTGGCGAGCATCGACGGCGATGCGGAACGCTCGATCGCGATCGCGTTGCGCCTGGGATCCGCCGGCATCGCCGGCATCCTCACCTCCCGCCTCCTGCGCACCGACCCCGGGCCGCGCGCGATCACCTGGCTCAATGGGTCCGTGGGCGTGGGGGCCGCGATCGTCCTCGGCGCACTGACCGCGTGCTACCACGACGTCGGCGCCAGCCCCGGCGCGGGCGTGTTCGCGATGGTGATCTACGTCAGCGCCACCCTCGCCCGCCGGTTCACCGTCGCCCTGGGCATGGTGGTGGGCATCCCGATCGCGTACGGCCTCACCGTGCTGGGCCTCACCCGGATCGACCCGGTCCTGGCCGCCTCGTGGGACGTCCCGTCCTCGTTCAACACCTTCCGCGCGTCCCTGACCAACTCCGTGGGCGCGATCCTGTTCGGCGCCTGGTTGTCGGACAGCATGCGGCGCCTCCGCGAGGACCTCGCCCAGACCCGCGACCTTGGGCGCTACCGCCTCCTCCGCCGGCTGGGACGGGGCGGCATGGGGGAGGTCTGGGCGGCGTGGCACCCCTCGCTCCGTCGCGAGGTCGCGGTCAAGGTGCTCCGGATCGGCCTGCAGGACACCGACGCCGAGACCCGGATGCGGTTCGAGCGCGAGGTGGACGCGATGGCGCGGCTCACCCACCCCAACACCGTCCGCATCCTGGACTACGGCGTCGACGAAGACGGCCTTCCCTACTACGCGATGGACCTGTTGCAGGGACGGACCCTCGCCCGGGCCGTCCGCGACGAGGGCGCGCCAGACACCCGAGAGGCCCTGCGGTGGTTCCGAGACGCGTGCGAGGCGCTCGGCGAGGCCCACGCCCTCGGGATCGTGCACCGGGACGTCAAGCCGGAGAACCTGTTCCTGGCGGAGGTCGCCGGGCGGGGACGGGTGATCAAGCTGATGGACTTCGGGATCGCGCGCCGCCTGGACGATCCCCGCAAGACGCGGGCCGGCCACTTCGCCGGCACCCCGGCCTACGTGGCGCCCGAGCTGCTCCGGGGCGAGCCCTCGTCGCCCGCCTCGGACGTGTACGCGGTGGGGGTCGCCCTGTACTACACGCTCAGCGGCGGCCGCCTTCCGTACGAGCACAAGGACGTCCAGGCGACGATCGCCGCGATCACCACCGGCAAGCACCCCTCGCTGACCTCCTGGCTCGACGGGACCCTTCCCTCCAGCGTCGAGGCGTTGGTCTCGGACTGCATGAACCGCGATCCCGACCTGCGTCCCGCGGACGGCCACGCGGTCGCCGATCGCCTGGAAGCCCTGCTGGAGACCACCCCCAGCGACGACGGGGGCGCCCCCCGCCCTCAGCCCGACGGGGTCCGATCCACGCGCACGATGAGCATCGAAGAGTTGTAGGCCCCCCCTGGGTGAGCCCGGGTCCGCGCGCTACCCCACGCCATGGCTCCCGCTTCCGACCCACCGCCGCTCTCCCTCGAAGACTTCGTCGAGATCACGCTCAACATGCTCGAGGACCAGGGTTGGGAGGACCACCTCCCCACGCTGTGCTTCCCCGACGCCTCCGAGATCCAGGTCGTCGAAGGCATCCCGGACGGCATTCCCCACACCGCCGCCGTGCGGCACCTGTGCGCCCACCCCAGCATGCACGGCAAGACGGTGTTCGTGGCGGTCAAGGCCACCCCGTCCCGCATCGACCTCGGGGAGCTGCTGCAAGATCGCCCGCCTCGCTTCCTGTCGATCGTCCAGGACGACGACGGCTCCCGGCGCATCGCCGATGCCTCCGAAGAGGCCCTGTCGTGGTGGAACGCCGGGGATCGGTGGTTGCCGGAGGCCTGACGCCCCCGTCTGCACAGGATCTGCACGAAGGCTGCTCCACCGTTGCACGGGACCCCGCCAGGGCCTGCACGCCGGCGATCTAGGACAAGGACCCACCCCGGAGGTCCCATGTCCCCCCCGTCTCCCTCGCCCGCCCACGTCGTCCGGGACGTGCTGCTCGCCTTCGGCGCCCTCGCCGCCCTGAGCGCGTGCTTCTTCCTCGGGATCGCCCCGTCCCACCGCGGGCTGCACGGATCCGACCTGCTGCTGTTCCCCGGCGCGCTCCTGGGCGCGGTGACGATGACCGTGCCGGTGTTGTTCGTCGCCTGGCCCACCCTGCAGCTCCACGGGGGACCCGAGCAAGCGATCGAAGCGGTGGGCGACGGCATCCGGCGTCTCGGTCGGCTGACCTGGGGACTGCTGCCCCTGCTGGGGTTCGCGACCCTGACCACGGAGGGCGCGTTCCTCCTGATCCTCCTCGCGATCGGGCTCAGCGGCGTGCTGGGCCTCGCGGCGGCGATCCGCGCCCTCGTCGCCGCCGAGGGGCCCCACGCCTCGATCGCGACCCGCGTCCGGGTCGGCCTGGCTGCCCTCGCCTGGGCGGTCCTCACGGCGCTCGTCGACGTGCGCCTGACGCTCAGCCTGTTCGACCTCCCCGCCTCCTTCTGACCCGGAGCCCCCATGACCCCGATCCTCCTCCTGGCGGGCACCGTCCTGCGGCAGCCCCACGTCCTCGTCTCCGATGATCCCGACGCCCTGGCCGCCCACGCGCCCGGGCTGCTCACGCTGGTCGGTGCCGGGATGGCCCTGTTCGGGGTCGTGGTCGGCACGTACCGAGGCGGCCTGCAGCTGGCGTACCTGCCGCTGAAGACCCCCTGGCTCCTGCTCGTCCCGATGGCGCTGACCCTGCCCGCGCTGCGGCCCCTGTTCGACCGGGACGGCACGCGGATCACCACCCCGCGGCTGATGCTGGCGGGCCTGGTGGGGATCGCCCGCTCCGCGCTGATGGTGGCGGGCACCGCCCCGGCCCTGTGGCTGTACCTGTCGTTGCGGCCGCAGTACCACCACGCCGTCCTCGCCGTGGCCTCGACCCTGGGGCTGGCTGCCCTGCCCGGGCTGTGGACGCTCGTGCGTGCCCTCGCCGGTGCGAGGCCCGCGATCGGCGCGTCCCTGCTGGGTCTGGTCCTGCTCGCCAGCGCCACCGCCCAGACCGGGTGGCTGCTGCGCCCCCTCGTCGTGCGTCCCCACTCCGAGGTGACGTTCCTGCGTCCGGTGGAGTCCGACATCGCCGATGCCCTCACCCACACCGGACGGTCCGCGTGGGGCCTGTCGTCGGACTGGGAACCCTCATCGGGCGGAGCCCTCGGGCGCCGCGCCACCGTCCGCGACCGAGGGGGCGACACATCGCAGCCCCTCGCAGGGCCTGCACACCACCAGGCGACGACGCAGCCGGAGCCCCATCCCGGCGTCTCCGAGGCCGTGCTCCTGCTCGACGCCACCAGCGACCCGGAGGGGCAGCCATGACCTCGACGTTGGCCCTGCACACCACCGCCGTGCTGGCGGTCGGGTGGGTCCTGGCCGGCGCGGTGCTCGCGGTCCGCCTGTCGTCCCAAGGACACGGTGCCGGCCTGAGCCTCGCCGCGATCGTCGGGTGGCCGTTCCTCGTGACCCTCGCCCTCGCGCCCCCCACCCCGGTCCGCACCCGGGGCCCGCTCGCCGACGCGATCGACGCGGCCGTCGGCGGGTTGCGAGAGGCCGCCGAAGATCCGGACGCGCCGCTGCTGCCGCCGTCGGACCTGGACGCCCTGCACGCCGACCTCACCCGAACGGACCTCCGGCTCGCCCGTGTCGACGCCCTGCTCGCCAACGCCGGGGCCGCCACCCCAGCGACCGCAGCCCTGCACACCGCCCGAGACGAGGCCCACGCGCGGGTGCGCGAGGCGATCGACGAGCTCGTGGCGATCCGGCTCCAGCTCGGCCTGCACCTGCTCGACGGCGACACCCGGCCGGTCGTTGCCCGGCTCGGCGCGCTACGGCGTCGCATGGCGGCCTTCGAGGAGACGGCCACCCCCGGAGGGACGGCATGAGCGCGTGCATCCTGGTGGTCGACGACGACGCGCCCTTGCGGGAGGTGGTCCGGTACGCCCTCGCCCGCGAGGGGCATCGTGTGCTCGAGGCCGCCGATGGGGCGCAGGCCCTCGCCGTGTGCGCCGACCAAGCCGTCGATCTCGTCGTCCTCGACGTGTCGATGCCGGGCCTCGATGGGCTCGAGACCTGCCGACGTCTGCGGGCGACCGCCACCACGCCGATCGTGTTCCTGTCGAGCCGCGACGACGAGCTCGACCGCGTCCTCGGCCTGGAGCTCGGGGGGGACGACTACCTGACCAAGCCCTTCTCGACCCGCGAGCTCGCCAGCCGGGTCAAGGCGGTGCTCCGCCGCACCCGCGAGGCCCCGCCCGCCAGCGACGACGACGTCCTCCACGCCGGGCCCGTCCGGCTCGATCCGGTCGGGTTCCGCGCCTGGGTAGGCAAGGACGAGCTCACCCTCACCCCCACCGAGTTTCGTCTGCTGCTCGCGTTCGTGCGACAGCCCGGCCGGCTGTGGACCCGGGAGGACCTGATGGCGCGCGCCTACCCGGACGGGCGCCACGTCGCCCAGCGCACCCTCGACTCCCACCTTCGCGGGGTTCGCGCCGCCCTGCGGGAGGCTGGAGCGGATGCGATCGAGACCGTCCACGGCCTCGGCTACCGGATGCGCCGCGGATGAAGGGCCGCCCCCGCCTTCCCCTGCGGGTGTGGCTGCTCGGGTCCCACACGCTGGTGTTGCTGCTTCCCCTGGCGGTCCTGGTGGGCACCGGGGCGCTCGCCGACGACCTCCGCGCCCAGACCCACACCACGCTGCGCCACCAGGCCGCGCTGCTGTCGCTGTTCGTGGCCCGCGACCTCGACGCCCTACGCACCACCCACCCCGACGCCTCGCTGTCCCAGCTCGCCGCCCTCGATCCCGACCTCGACGGGCTGCTCCGCACGGCCCGCGAGTCCACGCTGGCGGGGATTCGGTTGGTCGACCACCGGGGCATCGTGGTCGCGTCCAGCGGCACGGAGCACGGGGACGACCTGTCCGACCGTCCAGAGGTCGCGGCGGCCCTCGCCGGGGCCGAGGCGCTCGAGGTCCGGGCCCGTCCTCCCCAGAGCGCACGCCAGCCGTTGGGCAGCGTCTCCCGCCGCGCGCGCGTGCGCTTGTTCCTCGCCGCACCCCTCCGCCTCGACGGCCGCACGGTGGGCGCCGTCCTCCTGAGCCGGACCCCCCGCGAGGAGGTGCAGGCGCTGGTCCAGCTGGTCCCGTGGTGGGTGGCGGCGTTGCCGTTCGTCCTCACCGCCGGGATCGCCTTGCTCGCCGGGTGGGGGTTCAGCCGCTCCCTGATCCGCCTGGAGCACGCAGCCCACGCCCTCACCGATCGGCCGGCCGACGGGCTGTCCGCCCTCACGAAGGCCCTCGACGCGCCCCAGGGCAGCCGGGTCGCCGAGGTCCACGGACTCGCCGAGGCCTTCCGCACGATGGCCACGCGGCTCCAGGATCGCCTCGACTACATCTCGGAGTTCGCCGGCAACGTCAGCCACGAGTTTCGCACCCCGATCGCCACGCTGCGCGGCACCACCGAGCTGCTGCGGGACGACCCCGACATGGACGCGTCCCAGCGCGAGCGCTTCCTCGACAACGCCCACGCCGAGCTGGCCCGGATGGAGCGGCTCGTCGCCGGCCTGCTCGCCCTCGCCCGCGCCGACGCGGGGATCCGTCGTCAGCCCGTCGACCTGGACCGTCTCGTCCGCGATGCGGTGGAGGGGCGCGATGCGGTGACGGTCACGGGGACCGGAGGACGGGTCGAGGGCGATCCCATCGCGCTGCGCACAATCGTCGACAACCTCCTCGACAACGCCGCCACCCACGGCGCCCCGCCCATCCAAGCCGTCCTGTCCTCCGACGACGCCTGCGTGCGGCTGCGCATCGTGGACCACGGCGCCGGGATCGCCGAGGCCGACCGTCCCAGGGTGTTCGATCGCTGGTTCACCACCCGACGGGGCGAAGGCGGAACCGGGATCGGCCTCGCGCTCGTGCGGGCCCTCGCCCAAGCCCACGGAGGAGACGTCGGCGTCGACAGCGTCCCGGGACGCACCGTGTTCACCGTGGACCTCCCGGCCCCGCCCAGCGACCCTTCCCACGACGGTCCACGCGCTCGATCGTCCAGCACGCGGTAGACGCCTCGCGAACCGACGCCTCGGGCCCCGGTCGACCCACCCGGTCGACCCGCCGCGCCCAGGCACCCGCCACGAGGGGCCCCATGCCTCGTCTTCCCGCGATCGCCCTCCGCAGCCTGCCCGTGCTGGCCGCCTGCGCCGTGCTGGGCTTGCTGCCCGCGTCCGCCCACGCCGCCGAGATCGACACCGGCATCACGGCGTGGATGCTCACCTCCACGGCCCTGGTCCTGCTGATGGTGCCCGGCCTCGCGATGTTCTACGGCGGGCTCGTCCGCACCAAGAACGTCGTCGGCACCATGATGCACAGCTTCGCGGCGATGGCGATCATCGGCGTGTTGTGGGCCGTGTGCGGCTACGCGTTCACGTTCGGCCCGACCCAGGGCGGGATCATCGGCTGGGAGCCCTCCTGGTTGTTCCTCACCGGGCTCGACAGCGGGATCCGCGACGAGGGTATCCCCGAGCTCGTGTTCGTCATGTTCCAGGGCAAGTTCGCGATCATCACCCCGGCCCTGATCGCCGGCGCGTTCGCGGAGCGGGTCAAGTTCCGGGGCTACGCCGCGTTCATCGCGCTGTGGAGCCTGCTGGTCTACAACCCGCTCGCCCACTGGATCTGGGGCGGTGGCTGGCTGTCGGGCAAGGCGATCGACTTCGCCGGTGGCACGGTGATCCACATCTCGGCCGGCGTCGCCGGGCTGGTGGCGGCGTTCTACCTGGGCGCCCGCCGCGGCTACCCCGAGTCGTCCATGCACCCCAACAACCTCGTGATGACCCTGATGGGCGCGGGCCTGCTGTGGGTCGGCTGGTTCGGGTTCAACGCCGGCAGCTCCGTCAACTCCGGCCTCCAGACCGCCCAGGCCCTGGCGATGACCCAGATCGCCGCCTCGGCCGGCGCGCTCACCTGGATCAGCATCGAGGGCGTCCACCACGGCCGCGCCTCCTCGCTCGGCATGGTCTCGGGCATCCTCGCAGGCTTGGTCGCGATCACCCCCGCCGCCGGCGACGTGATGCCCGTCGGGGCGTTGTGCCTGGGGATCCTCGGGGCGATCGGCTGCTACGGCGCCATCCTGCTCAAGGGCCGCCTCGGGTACGACGACACCCTCGACGTGTTCGGCATCCACGGCGTGGCCGGCATCATCGGCGGCGTGATGCTCACGTTCTTCCTGCGCCCCGGCGACCGCCCCGACCTGCTCGTCCAGCTCTGGTACCAGGTCGAAGGCATCCTGATCAGCATCGGCTACTCCGCCGTGATGACGCTCATCCTGCTGGCCCTCGTCGACAAGACCCTCGGCCTTCGGATGAGCGACGACGACGAGTCCGCGGGCATGGACCACACGCTCCACGGCGAGCACGGCTACGGCCTCCTCAACCTCAACTGACCCCGTTCCTCGGAGGAACCCCATGAAGATGGTCGTCGCGGTCATTCAGCCGCACCGTCTCGAGGACGTCCGCAAGGCGCTGGTCGCCAACGGCATCGTCCGGCTCACCATCCACCGGGTCACCGGCCACGGTCAGGCCACCGAGGCCACCAAGGACCTGTACCGAGGCCGCGAGGTCACGCCCGACCTGCACCCCAAGGTCCGCCTGGAGATCGCGGTCAACGACGACTTCGTCGAGCCCACGATCGAGGCCATCGTCGAGGGCTGTCGCTCCGGCTCGGGCCAGCCGGGCGACGGCAAGATCTTCGTGTTGCCCCTCGAAGACTGTGTCCGGATTCGCACCGGGGAGCGGGGCAGCGCGGCGATCTGATCGCGCCGCCCCTCGGGGGGCCCTCGCCGACCGCCCTCAGGGGCAGGTCGACAGGGGCGCCTCGACAAAGTCGAACCCCTGCTGGGTCACGAGGTCGGCTTCGAGATCTTGCAGGTCGACCTGAAGGCAGAACGTGGCGCCGTCGCTTGAGCAGGGGCGGCACGGCGCGTTGAAGCTGGTGACCAGGGTACACAGCGTCGACGGGTTGGTGCCGAGGCCGAGCACCGGGCCAAACGTGGGCGCCAGCGTGCGTGCGTCCAGCTCACCGGCGATCCGGAGCCCGACGAGGTCCTGCCCGGTGGTGTCGAACGCGCCGGACAGCACCATCGTCTCCAGCGTGAACGGGTAGCCGATGATGGGGACGGTCGCGCCCGTGGTGGACACGATCTCGAAGTACGGATCCTGGAAGCTCCCGCCACCGGCGGCCGTCAGGTCGTAGGTCTCCTCGCAGGTGTCCTGGTACAGCGCGCCGCCGTTGGGCAGGTACAGGGCGCGGCCAAGGAACACGTCGAGGGTCCCGGCCATCGCGTCCAGCGCCGACACCTCCAGCAAGATCGTCTCGTCGCCGACGTAGCTGCGGATCAGCGACCCAAGCAGGACCCCGATCCCCGCCGGTTGGACCCACGTGCCCGAGGCGAGGTCGATGTCCCAGGTGCGGCCCACGAGGCCCGCCGGGTTGGTGACCGGGTCGCCGATCTCCCCGGTCGTGAACGTGACGGTCGTGGGGGTGCCGCAGCCGTGGTGGATGGTCAGGGTGTGGCGGGTGTCGGGCGCCATGCCGTCGACCGGAAGCAGCGTCGCCGTGCGTCCGGTGCCGTCCCACGTCGGCGTCTCCAGGGCCACGGGAAACCCAAGCAGATCCTCCAGCTCGAACACGACGCCTTGGCCGACCGCATCCGACGTGAACCGCACGGTGAGCGCCGACTTGAAGAACACGTCGAGGGCCCCGTCCTCCGGCACCGTCGGGCTGCTGCTCGGGAGCGGAAAGCAGGTGGTGGGTCCCACAGGACCTTCGACGTCGGTGTCGTCCGTGTCCTGGGGGTCGTCTGGTGAGACCAAGGTCGTGGTGCCGGCTGCGGACCACAGGGCCAACGCCCCGCAGGGTGCGAGTGGGATGCGCATCATCGTCTCCTCACCCGACCCCCCCGGGAGCACGCGATCATACCGCACGCGGACCGGCGATCGCCCAGAATCGGCCGCAGCCGGGGTCCGAGTCGCCGTCGGACGCGACGTCGCGGTCCGTCCACTCCGCAAGGGCGTCCCCGACGCCGACCGCCTCCACGCGCACGCACGGTCCCCTCCCGCGTGGCCCAACCCTCCTCCGCCATTGCGCCCCCAGGTCCCCCGGGATCGGATTCCGACCCACGCGACAGGTGCGAGACCGATCCCTCGATGCGGTACACTGTCCGTTCCGGAGGTACGATGCAGCCCATCGCCCGATGCGTGTTCACGCTGGGACCGCTTGTCCTGGCCGGGTGCGATCCGTCGCCCCCCGACGTGGTCGTTGACGAAAAGCCCGCCGTCACGGCGTTTGACCTGCCGAATGCGATGGGGATGGGCGGGCACGATCTGCTGCCGTGGCCCGCCGATCAGTACCTGGACCGGGCCACGGACGCTGACCACCCCACCGTCCGGGTGGACGACGCGCAGATGCCGGCTGGGATCCCGGCGTTCATGCTGGAGGCCGACGGCTTCACCCGCATTCCCCCGATGGTGGCGTGGCTCCCTGGCGGCATCGATCCCGCCTCCCTGCCCCCCGTCGACGACTGGGGCGCGACCCTCGCGCAAGACAGTCCGATCCGTGTCGTCGTGCTCCAGGGGGACGCAGCGCCCGTCCCTTGGCCTGTGATGGCCGAGCCCGACATCACCCACCCCGACCCGTCCGACGCCTCGATCATCCTGCGGCCCCACCGTCCCTTTCCGTTCGGGAGCACCGTCGTCGTCGGGCTGAGGACCACCCTGACCACCCTCGCCGGCACACCCCACCCGCCCTCGGATGCCCTCGCGCGCGTGCTCGACAACGATCCCCAGGACCGGGCCGAGCAGGCGTGGAGGGGGACGTCAGCCGACGCCCTGCGCACCGCCCTGCCGGCGATCGGCCCCACCGCCGACGATCTCGCGATGGCGTGGTCGTTCACGGTCCGCAGCGAGGCGGGCGTGATCGGCCCCTCGGTCGCGATGCAGGACGCGATGGGCGCCACCGACGCGATCACCCACACGCTGGAGGCCGTGACCTACGAGGCCGACCGCGCGCTCGTGTACGGCACGATCACCACCCCCTGGTGGCTCGACGACCAGAACCGGCTGGTGCTCGAAGCCGACGGCACACTGCCCACCCCGTCCACCAAGGCCTCCCCCTTCCTGATCACGATCCCCCGCACCGTCACCGCCCAGCGCCCCACCGTGCTGTTTGGCCACGGATTCTTCAGCGCGATCGAGGAGTCCACCTGGGGCAACCTGTTCCAGGGCCTGGAACGGTGGCAGATGCCGGCCGTCACCACCAAGTTCCACGGGTTCGCCGAAGAGGATCTCGTGACCATCGCCGCGCCGGCTATCGGCGGCGACGACATCACGGACCTCGCGGGCGTGATCGACCTCCAGCGTCAGTCCCAGGCCAACTTCACCGCCCTGCACCGCGTGATCACCGAGCACCTCGCCACCGAGCTGACGATCGACTGGCCCGACGACGACGGCGACACCGACGACGAGGGCGCCTTCCACCCGCTGTCCGCGACCGACGTCCCGTACATGGGCATCAGCAACGGCGGCACGCAGGGCCTGGTGATGATGGCGACCTCCCCCACCCTGTCCCGGGGTGCCCTGGTCGTCCCCGGGGGCGGCTGGGCCCACATGCTCCAGCGCGCAGCCCAGTGGGACACGCTCGGACCGGTGTTCTACACCCGCTTCTCGACCACCACCGAGACCCAGGTGGCGATGAGCATGCTCCAGCAGATCTTCGACCCGGTCGACAGCCTCAACTACCTCGACCACCTGCACGCCGACCGCCTCCCAGGGCGGGCCCCCAGCCCCGAGCTGCTGCTGGTGGAGGCGGTCAACGACAGCCAGGTCGCCAACCTCGTCACCCGATGGATCGTCGGCAGCGGGGAGATCCCCGTGCTGACCCCCAACGTCGCCGACGTGTGGGACGCCCCGACGCAGGACGTGTCGTCCGACCCCGACGCCGGGCCGATCGGGTTCGAGTCCTACGACCTGGGCGTGCCCGACAACCCGTCGGGCAACAAGGCACCCGCCGAGAACGGCGTCCACAACGACGTCCGGCTGTTGGACGCCTACCGGGAGCAGATGGGCATCTTCCTCGAGGAGGGCCGGGTGGTGCGGACCTGCGACGGGGCGTGCGACCCCGAGTGACCCCGAGAGATCCGGTGTGGACCCGACGCGTAGGCCCCCGACCTCACCCGCCCTCGGGCATCCGGTAGCGCACCGTGACCGACACATCGTCCGTCTTCACGATCGCGCGGTCCATCCCGACCCCCGCCGTGGGACGGACGGCAAACGCCGCCGTGGCGTCCTCTCCATGCTGGAACAATCCGGCCACGAGCTCGGGATCCACCCGATCGGTACAGGACGGCTCCGGCGGCACCCCCTCGTCCGCGACCAGGCGAACACACAGGGTCTCCGGCGCGTCCTCGCCCGACGCGTGGGCGTCCAGCAGCGCCCATCCGAACCCGTCCCACACCAAGAGCTCCGCGCCACCCTCGACCACGCCGCCTGGCGTGCCCGACGCCCCCACCGTCCACCGGATCGTCACGCTCCGCACCGCAGCGTGCTCGACCTCGGCCGCGGCGAACGACGCCTCGAACCGCTGCCCGGGACGGACGTCGCCGTCGGAGGAAAGCAGCCAGACGTCCTCGCAGAACGGACAGCGTTCGCTTCCCCGCACGGCGAACGCGGCGCCCATCGCCGCATCGAACACCACGGAGGGAGAGGACGCAGCATCCAGCACGGCCGTCGACCCCTGATCCACCCAGTCGGTCCCGTCCCACGCCCAGGTCCCGTCACCGCCCGCGTACAGCAACGCCGCACGCAGGGGGTCGTACACGAGCGTGCCCGGCTCCACCGACACCGAAGTGGACGGGGTGTGCTGGGTCCAGGTGTCGCCGTTGTACTCCCACAGATCGTCCCGCTCGCCGAAGTCCGCCCCGAGCCCCCCCGCCACGACCGTCACCCCACGGCCCACGTCGTGCGCCATCCCGAACACCGCCACATGGTCCGCCGGGTTCAGATCATCGGGCGGGCGCCTTACGGTGAAATCAGCGACAACACGATCAACAAGACCATCCTGCCGATCGACATGCTGCGCTGCAAGCTCGCGTTCTTCGGGGCGACGCGGTTCGATCCCCGCTCGGACCGATGGGTGCGTATCTGCATGTATGGCAACGCGCCTTACCCCGATGAACTGTCGCCGGATAACGCGGATTTCTGGGTTTACCCCGATGGCGAGGCGGCGCGCGCATGACCCATTCACTCAATGAGATCGAAGCCCTGAGCAAGCGGGCCGCGCGCGGATCGGGGCTGTCCTGGGGGCTTGCCGAAGAGGCCGCCAAGGGGACCCGCTGGCTTGCTGCCTTTGGACTGCCGGGGCCGGAACTTCTGGCCGACCTGCTTGAACTGAACGACCGCCGCGCCGAGATCGACGTGTCGCCGATTGCGCTGGAAGGGGTCTGGAAGGCGCCGGCCGGGCGCATGAGTCCGATCATCGCCGGTGCCTCGCTGAGCGATTGCGCCGAGCGGCTCCTGGCGATTGGTGAGATCCGGTTGCAGGATGTCAGCTACCCGCTGCTGCTTGTGCCGTTTCTGGCAGGCGCGGCCCTGCGGTTGCAGCAGCCGGTTTCGGTCGCCTGGAACGGCGTGGAACTGAGCACCGATGGTCGCCAGCTTTGCGTGCAGGGCGACAACACTGCCTTGGCCACCGAACTGGCCAGCGTCGCGACCGTCAGCGCGCCGGCCCGCATGACCGGTCCGAAAGAACCGAACATGCGCGGACAGGTTCCGCCCGATTGCTGGGCGCGGCTCAATGCATTCGCGCAGCGGACCTTTGCCCCGGCCACAGAGGAAAGTCGCCTGCGTGGCGCCGGCGCAGGACAGAGCGACAACGACTGACTGGTGCATCTGGCATGGTCAAGCGCACCGCGCGCTGGCGTTGTTTGGCGTTCTGGCGACACAAGGAGAGCAGTGCCGTCGTCAGCGGCCGGATTGGCAAGGACGCGAAAAGTGCCTTGACCACAATGGGTTATAAAGAAGGTTGATTGACGTGAGAGACCGATCATTCTGACTGAATTCGTTAGCGTTTCGCTCATCCGTGCGAACCCAGAAGAATGGATCTGGCGCG
>JAUHWK010000473.1 GCA_030424555.1 bacterium
GTGCGATCGGGCCCTCGGGGTCGTCGTCGTCGGCCGAGCCGTCGCAGTCGTCGTCCAGCCCGTTGTTGCAGACCTCGTCGGCGCCGGGGAACGCGTCGATGCGCGTGTCGTCGCAGTCGTCGGCGTTGCTCACCCAGGCGGGGTCGTAGGTGCAGCCGTTGCCCACCGACGAGCCCGCGCCGTAGCCATCGAGGTCGTTGTCCTCGTACCAGCGGGTTCCGGACCACGCGTCGGGGTCGTTGTCGTCGCAGTCGTCGTTGGTGAACACGTACCCGATCGGGGCCGTACACCGGGCCTGCCCGAACGTGGTGGACGCGTGACCGTGGCCGTCGTTGTCGGCGTCCAGGTACCAGATGGTCTCGGGGTTGACCTGCGCGTCGTTGTCGTTGCAGTCGTCGGGGTTGTCGGCGCGGGTCGGGCTGTCGCCGCAGGCGATCACCTCGGACAGGATGTCGCCGTAGCCATCGCGGTCGGCGTCGGTCCACCACACCGTGCCGTCCACCACGTCGGGGTCGGCGTCGTCGTCCAGGCCGTCGCAGTCGCCGTCGACGCCGTCACAGATCTCGACCGCACCCGGGTACACGTCGGGGTTGTTGTCGTTGCAGTCGAGGTTGTTGTCGACCCAGTCGTCCTGGACCTTGCACCCGACGCCGGCGCGGATGCTGCCGAAGCCGTCGTCGTCGTTGTCCTGGTACCACTCCTGCGCCTTGTCGATGCCCTCGTCGACCTGCTGGTTGCAGTTGTCGTCGCGGTTGTTGCACAGCTCAGGGGCGTTGGGGAAGATCGTGGGGTCGTTGTCGTTGCAGTCGCGGCGGTTGGTCGAGTACCCGGCGGGCGCAGAGCACGCGATCAGCGGATCGTCGACCCGCACGCCGAAGCCGTCTTCGTCCTTGTCGGGCCAGAACTCGACGGCGTCGCGGGCGTCCTCCTCGTCGGTCTGCCCGTCGCAGTCGTTGTCCAGTCCGTCGCACACCTCGGGCGCACCCGGGAACGCGTTCTCGCCGCGGCCGGGCGAGTCGTCGCAGTCGACCTTTCGATCGTCGGGGTCGTTGGCGTAGAAGCCATCGCCGTCTTCGTCGATCAACTGGACCGGTCCTCCCGAGCAGGCCGAGAGGAGGAACAGGGAGGTCAGGGACAGCCGGGACATGGGGGACATCAGCAACCAGGGGCCGGACGGGGCCGTGTACTGTTGCCGAGCCGGGGGCGCACGGCCTGTCAGGATGCTGTCATGGCGCGGGTCGTGCCGGAGGGGTCGGTCCAGAAGGGTCGTACCAACCCAGCGGCTCACCGAGGCCAGGCGCGCAGGGCCTCGACGCGATCGACCTTGGGAGACGACAGCCAGCGCACGACCCGCGCCGCGACGGCGATCCCGCCCTGGACTTCGGGCTGGGCCGGGGGGCGCGGGAACACGTCGCCGGTGGCCTGGAACGTGGCGACCGGGTCGACGCCGACCAGCGGGGCGGCCCAGTGATCGGACAGCCCCGGGAGGCACTCCACCAGGCTGGCGAGGGCGAGGGCGCGGCGCAGCGGGTGGTGGACGACGTCCTTGTACGATGCGACGCCGGCGGTGCCGAGGACCATGTCGTCGCCGTCGGCGCCGAACGCGGCGGGGCCCGCGAGGATCCGCCCGTCGGCGTCGTAGGCCAGGGCGGACAGGGCCGGGGAGTTCAGGGCTGGGTCGTCGCCGGCGTCGGTGGACGTGGCGGCGTGGACGAGGCTGGCGATCGTCTCCTCGACGACCTCACCGTGGTCCAGGCAGGCGGTGAGCACCGTGTCGAACACGCGGGCGGCGTCGGCTGGCGCAATCGCGTCGGCGCCGCGCCACTGGGGCACCAGGCGGAACCGGCGCGCGCCGAGCGAGGCGACGGCGGCCACGAGGGCGTGGGCGTCGAGCCCGGACGCGGTGAGGGGGACCTCCAGCTCCAGGATCTCGGCGCCACGACGCCGGGCGGTGCCGGCCTCGATCAGGGTGGCGGCCGCCCCGGCGAGGGCTTCGGCGGCCTCGTGCGAGGCGAGGGGAGCCCGCACGGTGAAGCGGTGGTCGGCCAGCCAGGTGGCGGCCGCGCCGTCGAGGCCGGCGAGATCGGTGGCGAGGATCCAGCGCAGGGTCTTGCCCTCGTACCGGTTCTTCTCGGTGCAGTACTGGTGGGTGAAGCCCAGCAGGTCGAGGTCGACCGTGTCCGCGTGGAGCACGAGGGTGAGCGCGGTCGCGGTGGACAGCATCGCGTGGTCGACGATCGACTTGAGCAGCTCGACCGACATCGCCCCGCCCGGACCGGACAGCGCGAGGTGGTGGTGCGAGGGGCCGACCCCGACCGACTTCTTGCGTCGGCGCATGGCGGCGGCGAGGGCCTCTGCGTCGACCCCGGGCTTGAGGAAGCCCTTGGCGGCGAGGGCCGGGCGCGCGGCGTGGTCCTCCTCCAGCGTGCCCGACAGCATGGCCTGGAAGGCGTCCGGGTCGAGCAGGTGCCACTCGCCGTACTCGTTGGTGAGGACGACCTGCTCGCCGTCGTGGCCATCGAACGGGCCGAACCGGAAGTACCCGACGGCGTCGGGATCGATCGGACGGCGGGGCACGGAGAGCGTGTGGCGCTGGATCACAGGAGACCTCCACAGGCGCCACGCGACGCCTCGCCCGTCGTACAGCAACCCCGGCGAGGTGTCAACCGACCGTCATGGGGGCGCGATGGGGTGTAAGAAATGGGAGAAGGCGGGAAATTCGAGAATTCGATGCGGGGTGCGGAGTGGACGACTCCCCGTGCGCGTGGCACCCTCGGACGAATCCCCGTTCCCGGTCTGCCCATGCTCCCGCGCCACCCCCTGCGCCTGCGTGTCCTCACCGCCCTCGTGGGCCTGTCCGCGTGTGTGGACGAGGATGGCGACGGCACGATCGCGGCACGCGACTGCAACGACGCGGATCCCACCGTGTCCCCCAAGCAGGTCGAGATCTGCAACGGACGGGACGACGACTGCGATGGGCTGATCGACGAGGACGTCGCGATCGTGGCCTACCAGGATCGCGACGGCGACGGGTTCGGCGACCCCGAGCGTGCGCGGCGGGTGTGCGTGCTGCCGCCCGACGGCGTGGAGGTGGGGGGCGACTGCCAGGACGCGGATCCTCTGGCGTTCCCAGGGGCCGAGGAGCGCTGCAACGAGGTCGACGACGACTGCGACGGCGAGGTGGACGAGGGGGTGCTCACCACCTCGCAGCGGGACGCGGACGGCGACGGGCGGGCGGATCCCGCGGGAGAGACGGTGGAGGC
>JAUHWK010000474.1 GCA_030424555.1 bacterium
ACCTGGGGACGCTGGAGCGAGGGGCCGCCTCCCACGCCGAGGGGTGCCCCCTGGGGCGCGCCACCGTCGGCGAGTCCGAGGCGGGCGCGGAAGGGGCTGCCGTTCTCGGGCTTGGCCGACGGCGCACGGCGACGCGTTCCGCCGGTCGGCATCGTCTTGCGGGGCGCGCGGAGGCCGGGGTGATCCGGGGCGTGGCGCAGGGCGGCCAACAGCGCGGCCCCCCGGGCGATGCAGCGGGTGGGGTCGCCGACGTCGGCCATCCGGGCGCCGAAGCGGGCGCTGTACCGATCGCGCAGCAGGGGGATGCGGGCGCCAGGGCCGATCAACGCGACGGCGGCCAGCGAGGCGGGATCCCGTCCTGCTTCTTCGAGGAAGGCGGACAGGTTGGCGTCGAGCTGGCGCATCAGGTCGTCCGCGACCCGGGCGAGGGTGGGGCGGTCGATGGTGACCGGCACCGCCACGCCTGCGGCTTGGAGACGGGTAGCGGCCTGGGGACGGGTCGACAGCGCGCTGAGCACCTGCCGGGCGCCGTCGTAGATCTGTTGGGCGAGGCGGGGGTCGTCGGGGACGGTGCCCCCGGCGGCCTGCTTGTACGCCTCCAGCAGGTGGCGGCGCAGCCGGACCTCGAAGGAGCGGCCACAGGCCTTGAAGTCGACCGTGCTCGCTCGCAGCGAGATCGCGTCGCCTTCCTTCTCGATGATCCCGATCTCGGTGTCGCGCTGGCCGATGTCGAGCAGGAGGATGTCGCCGTCCTGCTTGAGGGTGTGCAGCCCCGCGCCGAGGGCCCCCGCGATCGGCTGGTTGACCAGGCTGCCCACGTGCAGCTCGGCGATCGCCGCCGCCTCGTAGACCGCCTGACGCCGCGCGCTGTCGAACCAGGCGGGGACGGCGAACAGGGCCGTGCCGTATTCGGTGTTGCGCAGGTCGCTCACATCCTCGCGCAGCTTGCGCAGGACGATGCCGACCAGCTCCTGGACGGTCCACTCGCGGCCGTGGGCTTCGAGGAACCACCCGGCCTCGCCGAGGTGCATCGCCACGTCTTCGACGACGTGCTGCCGGTCCAGCGCAAGCATGCGGCGGGCCTCGTTGCCCACCGCCACGCCGTCCTCGTCGAACACGTGGACGCACAGCGGGGTGACGTCGTCGCCATCCGCATTCGGAAGCAGCCGCGCCTCGCCGTCCTCATCGAGGATGGAGGCCGCGGCCGAGGTGATGTCGAGGTCGATCCCGAGGATCGCGTGCGCGTCGCGGGTCACGTGTGCCCAGAGGTCAGGAGGCCTTCCACTTGTAGACGATGACTTCCTCGGGCCGGAAGGACCGCCCGCTCCGCAGGAAGCCGCGCTTGAGGACCTCGGCGATCTGGTTGTCGGACGAGGCGTCCTTGGCGGTGTGCGCCTTGACCGCGCGGTGGTGCGCCGGGTCGAAGGCGTTCGCCGGCTCCATCGGCACCACATCGCGGCGGTACAGGACGTCGAGGAGCTCGTCGATCACGACCTGGAAGCCGTCGGCGAGCTGCTCGGTCGTGATGCCCTCGGTCTCGAGGCGCTTCGCGTACCACTGGGTGAGGTCGTACAGCTGGATCAGGTCGAGGAGCAGGGGCTTCTCGACCTCGGAGAGGAATCCCTCCTTGTAGCCGCGGAGCTCCTCGTGCAGGCGCGTGAACGCGGCCTCACGGACGGGATCTTCCGCCAGGCGCGCGTCGACGACTTCGCGCAGGCGCGCGACCTCGTCGGCCAGCGATGCGTCGTTCGTGTCGGCCACGGGTCAGCCTCCTTGCGGTGCCCAGGTTGCGAGGTTTGCGCGGCCCGCCTGGAGCGGGATGTCCTCGGGTCGGGAGACCGCGGATCCACCGGCCAGCGACCCTAGCACGCCCAGCTCGGCGCCGGGGCCGACGCCGAGGGCGACGACGTGGGCACCGGCTTGACGGACGCGCTCCAGCTGGGCGGTGGCAGCCGCCGCATCGGAGACATGGCCGTCGGAGACCACCACGACCGTGCGCGAGATGCCAGCGGCCGGCATGATCGCCTCCTCGCAGCTGGACAGGGTCTCGGCGAGGTCGGTGCGGCCGATGGCGGCGAGATCGTCGATGGCGCGGAACAGGCGCTTGCCGTCGCCG
This sequence comes from bacterium, assembly GCA_030424555.1. Lineage (GTDB taxonomy): Bacteria > Myxococcota_A > UBA796 > UBA796 > JAUHWK01. The sequence continues at coordinate 2,117 of JAUHWK010000474.1, forward strand.
GTGGGGAGCTGGCGGACGCCGCCGGGGATGACCACGAGCCCCAGCTCCTGCAGTGGCTTCTGCAGCAGGCGGGTGGTGAGGGTCTGCAGGGCGCGCTGCGCATCGGCCAGGGGGCGTCCGTACATGGACCCCGAGCAGTCGACGACGGCCATCACCTGGTGGGGGGTACGGCCGGCGGCGAGGTCCTCCAGCGAGGGGCCACCGGCGGCGGCGCGGAACGGGAGGATCTGCCCGGAGGCCAGGTCCATCGCCTCGACCTCGACGATCGCGTCGGCGTCGTAGCGGTAGGTGACGCTCAGGCGGGTCTCGCCAGCCTTGCGGGGGGGAATGCCGTAGAACTCGAAGTGCCCGAGGATCGTGCACTGCAGTGGGTCGTCGGACTCACCCTGCACCAGCCACAGGTCGACGGCGGTCTGGTTGTCGAAGCTGGTGACGACGTCGTCGAGGGTGCGCTCGGCGGGGATGCGGGTGTTGCGGGGGAGGACGCGGGCGTTGACCAGCGCGCCATCGCGCATCACGGCGAGGCCCAGCGAGTGCGAGGTGACGTCGTGGGTGGTGATGTCGATCGGCGGGGCGTGCCCATCGCGGTCGGCGGCGATGATGGCGGCGCGCACGGCGGCGCCGAGGGCGATCGCCTCGTCGGGGTTGATGTCGGTCGCGGGCTCCTTGCCGAACATCTCCTGCAGCATCTCGCGCACCATGGGCATGCGCGTGGAGCCGCCGGCGAGCAGGACGGTGTCGACCCCGCTGGCCTCGACCCCGGCGTCGGACAAGACCTCGGCGGCCAAGGCCTTGGTGCGGTCGAGGAGGTCTTGGGTGAGCTCTTCGAACTTCTCGCGGGTGAACGAGACGCGCAGCACGTTGCCGTCGACATCGTAGAAGATGTTGACCTTGGGGCGACGGGTGAGGCTGATCTTGGCGGAGGTGGCCTTCTGGCGGAGGTCGTGGGTGGCGACCAGATCCTTGAGGGGATCGACCCCGTGCTTCTCCTCGAACGCCGAGGCGACGTGCGCCATGATGCGGTCGTCCCAGTCCTTGCCGCCGAGGTGGTGGTCGCCGCGGGTGGCGAGCACGTCGATGCTGTTGGTCGTGATGTCGCACAGCGTGACGTCGAAGGTGCCGCCGCC
>JAUHWK010000475.1 GCA_030424555.1 bacterium
AGGACCGGGCCCAGGGACGAGGGGGCGTGGCCGGCCTCTGCGGCCCCGTCGGCGGCGTCTGCCGCGGCGTCGACACCTTCCATGGCACCGTCGAGCGCGCCGTCGGCACCCTCGATCACCCCGTCGATCCCCTCCAAGGCGCCGTCGACCCCTTCGAGGGCCTCCAGGCTGCCGGTGGCGCTGTCCAGGAGCTCGACATCGGCCGCCCCGAGGAAGGTGAGCAACCAGTACAGCAGGGCCAGCACGAGCGGGACGGTGAAGACGACCGTGGGCATCGACACGACGGTGCTGAGAAAGGCGTCCACCCGGGTGTTCCCCCCACTGTGGGAGCGCGGTCATCGCGTCCCATGGTCATCGATGTAGCGACCGGTCCCGAATCGACAAGGGGTGGGCTTCGGAATTTCCGAACCACTCGGTCGGATGGCATCACTAAACCAAATGGTTTAGTCTCTGGGTGTCCCCCACGGGCGGGGACGTGGAGGTCCTCATGGCGGCGTCGAGTGGTGCGTGGGTCTGGTACGAGCTGGAGACACCCGATGCGGAGGCGTCGGCGGCATTCTACGATCGGATGTTGGGGTGGGGGTCGCAGGCCGTGCCGATGGGCGATGGGGCGTACACCATGCTGGTGACGGAGGGAGGACCCCAGGCGGGACTCGCGGGGGCGGCCGAGGGCGTCCCACCCCACTGGGTCGGGTACTTGGCGGTCGACGACGTCGATGCGATCCTCCCCGTGATCCAGGCAGCGGGCGGCACGATCTTGTCACCGGCGATCGACTTCCCGGGGGTCGGGCGGGCGGCGCGCGTGGCGGACCCCACCGGGGGATCGCTGTACGTGTTCACGAGCGCGAGCGATGAGCCGGGTGGATCCGAGGTCGCGTGGATGGAGCTGTCGACGACGGATCTCGAGGCGGCGGTCGGCTTCTACACCCAGGTGTTCGGCTACGAGGCCGTCACGATGGAGATGCCGATGGGGCCGTACGTCCTGCTGCGCAAGGACGGGGTGGATCACGCTGGGGTGATGGCCCAGCCCATGCCCGGCGTGCCGTCGATGTGGTTGCCGTACCTGGGCACGTCGGACGTCGACGCGGCGTTCTCCCGCGCCCAGGAGGCCGGGGCCACCGCGCTGTCGGAGATGATGGCGGTGGAGGGCATCGGCCGGTTCGCGATCCTGCAGGACCCGTCGGGCGCCGTGGTCGGCATCCACCAGGGGGCGTGAGGTGGCGGTCGCCCCCGATCTCGACGCGGTGTTCCACGCGCTGGCCGATCCCACCCGGCGGGCGATCGTCCGTCAGCTCGCGCAGGGGGACGCGTCGATCTCGGCGGTGGCCGAGCCATTCGAGATGACCCTTCCGGCGGTCTCCAAGCACGTCCGGGTGCTGGAGTCCGCCGGGCTCGTCCAGCGACGCAAGCAGGGCCGGTCGCACGTCCTGCGCCTGTCCCCGGATCCGATGTCGGACGCGGTGGGCTGGATGGAGCACACCCGGGCGTTCTGGGAGGGGGCGCTGGACCGGCTGGAGGCCTTGGTCTCCGAGGAGCTTGCCCGCGATGCCTGAGGCCTCCCCCACCTTGGAGCTCACCCGCACCTTCCGCGCGCCGGTGCAGGTGGTGTGGGACTGCGTGACGCGTCCTGCGCTGCTCGCGCAGTGGTTCGGCCCGTTCGACGCCCCCGTGTCCGTGGAGGCGTTCCCCCTCGCGATCGGGGCGCGGTGGCACATCACGCTGCACAACCCCGAAGGCGGCACCCACGGGGTCGGCGGGACCGTGCTGGAGGTCCAGGCGCCCCACCGGCTCGTGTACAGCTGGTCGTGGGACAGCGGCTCCGCGGTCGACACCCGGGTGCAGCTGGCGCTGTCCTTCGTGGACGGGATCACGACCCTCCAGCTCACCCACGATCGGCTCCCGTCCGACACCAGCCGGGATCGGCACATGGCGGGGTGGACCGGGAGCTTGGCGCGCCTGGCGCCGTGCATCGCCGATCAGGCGGCGTGACGGCTGGCCCTGGTTTGTTGTGGGCGCGGAGGGGCCCGACGGATCGCGAGGAGCCCAGCCGACAGCAGGAGGGGGAGGCACAGCAGGCCGAGGTCCCGCCAGTCCGTCGGGGAGAGCGGGACGGTGTGGAGCAGGGCCTGGAGGGGCGGGGCGTAGACCGCGGCGAGCTGTGCGGCGGCGCCCACCCCCACCGCCAGGAGCACGCGGCGCCCCGTGGCCTCGCCCGGCGCTGCGAGGGATCGGCCGAAGCGACCGGAGACGAGCTGGTGGACCATCGTCAGCGCGACGAGGCCGGTGAACGCGATGGTCTGGGCGTGGGCGGTCGACGCCAGGCTGGCCTCGCCGAGGCGGGTCAGGAACAGGCCGAGCGTGCTGCCGCCGATCCAGGTCCCGGCGAGCGCGATGGGGGTCCATGCTCGGACCCAGCCCTGTGGGGCGGGCCGTCGGTCGGCCAGGCCCGGTGTGGGGGCGACATCGCGCGGTGGCAGGCTGGGCAGGATCGCCGCCATGCCATCGCCCAGACCGTGCATCCACAGAATCTGGAGGGGCAGGACCACCGCGTGGAGTCCCAGCGCCACCCCTCCGATCACGGTGAGCGCGACCCCGGTGGTGCGGGTCAGGCGTGTACGGATCTGGTGGGAGACGGCGGCGCGGTGTCGGCGTCCTTCGAGGGCACCGAGGACAATGCCCCCGAGGAGATCGTCGGGGATCACCACATCGGCAGCGTCTCGGACGGCCTCGGTGCCGCGGCCGGTCCTGGTCACGCCGAGGTCGGCGGCCCTGAGTGCGGGGATGTCGTGGATCCCGCTCCCGGCCCACGCCACGACCTCGCCCCGCTGCTGAAGCACGTCCACGATGCGGACGGCGTGGGTGGGGGAGGCGTGGGCCACGAGGGCTTCGCCGCGAAGGGCCTGGGTGAGGGCATCGTCGTCGATCGCGTCGATCGCGTCGCCCGTGAGGCACGGGCCCGGGTCGATCCCCACCTGGCGGGCGATCGCCGCGGCGGTCTCCGGAGCGTCTGGCGTGACCACGAGGACCCGCATCCCGGCTGCGTGGGTCCGGGCGATGGCGTCCGCAGCGTCGGCTCGGGGTGGATCCTCGATCAGCACCAGCCCGAGCAGGGTGAGGTCCTGCTCGACGGCGTCCGCATCCTGGGGATCGACGGCCTCAGGCAGGCGCCGGTGTGCGACCGCGAGCACCCGCAGGCCGGCCTGGGCAGCCTGCGAGCGGTCGGTGTCGATCGC
>JAUHWK010000046.1 GCA_030424555.1 bacterium
ACGGGTCGCACGGGTCGCACGGGTCGCACGGGTCCCACGGCTCTCACGCGTCGCACGGTTCTCACGGCTCTCACGCGTCGCACGGCTCCCACGGGTCGCACGGCTCGCACGGTAGCCATGGGTCGCACGGCTCTCACGGGCAGTGGTGAACACACTCATCCTGACCGTCACCCGCGCCTGCAACCTTCGCTGCGCGTACTGTCCGACGGTCAAGGAGGGGTGGCCCAGTCTGTCGATGGAAGATGCCCGCCGCGCGATCGATCTGTTCGTCGCGCGCTGTGGGGGCGGAACCATCAAGCTGTTCGGGGGGGAGCCATTGCTCGCCCCCGAGGTCGTTCGGGGGGTGCTCGAGGACGTCGTCGACCGTCCTGAGATCAAGCGGGTGTACCTGTCGACCAACGGGCTCGGGCTCGACGAGGACTGGCTGCGCTACCTGGCCCGGTACCCCAAGGCGGTCCTGACGATCTCGCTGGACGGGGCGCCGGACGACCACCGCAAGTACCGCCGTGCCCTCGAGGGCGTGGACGACGCGTACGATCACGTGATGGCGCTGCGTCCCATCCTGCTGACGGTCCCGCGCGTGGTGATCACCCAGACGATCCCGCCCCACACGGCGGCCCGCGCGGCCGACAACCTCCAGCACCTGATCGATGCGGGGTTCACCCGGTTCAACCTGCTTCCCGGCTACTACATCCCCTGGCGGGAGGCCCAGCTGGGTCACCTTCGGGTCGCGTTCGACGCGATCGGGGACCTGATCGAGGCACGCTGGGCGCGGGGCGAGCGGTTCTACCTGCGCAACCTGTTCACGCTCCAGCCCACGCCCTTCTTCAACACCGGCTTCATCGTCGACGCGGATGCCACCATCCACCCGACGAACGTGGGCCTGTCCGGCAACCTCGACGACCTCCTGGAGCAGACGCGCTGCGGCACGCTGGACGACCCGCCGTCGCCGGAGGTGCTCGCCACCAAGACCGCCGAGGTCAACGACATGCTCCGGGAGCGGCTCCCCCCGCGCGTGTGGGACAGCACCATGGCGGTCGACGCGGAGCTGACGCGCCTGTGCCAGCGGCTGTACGGACCGTATCGGCGGTACCGGGCTCGGCGTCGGGCTGGGGTTGCGGCATGAGTGCGCCTCCCCGTCCCTCGGCACGGATCGAGCCGGAGGACGCGGCCGTGCTGGACGCGTACGATCTTCGCGCCACCACCGGCCACATCCCCCGGGCCACCTCCCCGATGCCGGTGACGGCCGAGGAGGGGCCGGAGCGCCCGTGGATCGGTCCGAACGGCGAGGTGATGGAGCGGCTCGAGCTGCACCTGACCTACCACTGCCCCGAGCGGTGCGTGTTCTGCTCCGAAGAGCACCGCATGGCGGCCTACGCGCCGTTTCGCGTGACCTGGGGACGGGTCGCCAAGACCCTGCGGCTGCATGCGTCCCGCGGCGTGAAGAACGTCCACTTCACGGGCGGAGAGCCGACGATTCATCCCCAGTTCGTCGAGGCCTGCATGCTGGCCCGCAAGCTGGGGATGCGGACCAGCATCGGGACGATCGGCACGCGCCTGGCAGACTTGGCGTTCGCCGAGCGCGCGGTGCCCTGGCTGGACGAGGCGCTGTTCAGCCTGCACGGTCCCACCGCGGAGGTCCACGACGCGATGGCCCGGCGCGCCGGAAGCTTCGACCAGCTGATGGCGGCGATCGCCAACACCAAGCGGGTCAACCCGGACTTCCGCCTGTACGTCAACACCGTCGTCACCAAGCTCAACGTGGCCCACCTTCCGGACACGGTCGCGCTGGCGGACTCGCTGGGGGCCCGGCTCATCGTCGTCAGCAACACGACGCCAGAGGGAGGCGGGCTCGATCACTTCCGGGAGCTTGGCCTGCCGCTGGCGACGATCGCCGAGGTGATGCCCAAGGCGGCGGCGCGCGCCCACGGGGCGGTCCTGCGCTTCTTTGGCATGCCGATGTGTCTGCTGGGAGCGCACGACGTGCTGAGCAACGACCTGCACTGGGATCCCCGGGTGACGGTGGAGTGGGGTCGTCGGCCTGGCAAGGTGGTGTTCGAGGGGCTGTACAACTGGACCCCAGATCGCCGCCGCACCCGGGTGCCGCCGTGTCGAACCTGCAGCCGCAACCAGGTCTGCATGGGGATCTACGATCGGTACGCGGAGCTGTACGACACCGCCGAGCTGCGGCCGTACGGACCGACGGACGGGCGCGACCGCGTCGACGGGCCACCGGATGCCGCGGGTCCGGAGGCCGGCTAGCTGCCAGCATCGTGCGCGCTCCGCGACGCGCACCGGGAGGATGGGATGAGCGACTACGCCGACTACGTGCCGGACTTCGACGTCAGCTGGGTCGGGGTCCTGCTCGACGCCGCGTTTGGGGGCTCCCCGCCCGCCACGCTGGGCCCGCTGCTCGACCGGCGGACGATCGCCGAGCAGAGCGACGATGCCGGCCTGCAGATCTTCGTGCGGACCGGGGCGTCCGCGCCGGTGGGCGTGCGCTTGGAGACGGCGTGGGAGCCAGCGGCCAAGGCTGCGGCCGCGGTCGGAACCCTCCCGCCCGACGCGCCGCCGCCGATGTTCGTCGACGAGCGAGAAGGGCAGCCCCTGCGGGTGGTCGCCGCCACGTTGTCGCCGGTCGAGGGCGCCACCACCCCCGGGGGTCGGCCGTCGATCGGGGTCGGTCTCCTCGGGGACCAGGCCGTGTCGTTCGGCGTCGTCGGACCGGATCCGGTCGCGGTGATCGGAGCGGGAGCCCATGCGGCCCTGGCGGCGATCGCCGAGCACACGCCGGGCATGCCGTGGATGGCCTGCGAGGCGGCGGACGGCACCGTCCTGTCGGTCGTCGCGGCCAACGATGCGATCCCGCCGCGGGCCGCCAAGGCGCTGTTTGCGGCGCTCGGCGACGTCGGGGGCTGGGATGCCCTGCGTCCCGCGTACACCGGTCGCAACCTCTGGCCGCGGGCGTACTGGTTCGAGGTGTGGCCTGACGGCACCGTGGAGATCGCGGTCCACGGCGTCGTGGCCGCCACCCGTCTGCACGATGAGCAGGCCTGGGCTGGGCTGGGCGGCGACGACCTCGACACCGCGGTGCGCGCCGCGATCATCGACGCCCTCCCGCAGACCGATCTGGTCGAGGGGAATCGGGTGCTCGACGAGGAGCTGATGCCGGTGCTGGCCCGGGTGTGGCCGGGCGGGGACCTCGCGGACTCCGCGCTCCTCACGATGCTGCCGACGCCCGCCCCCGATGCGGACGCCCACCTCCGTCGGGCGGGCGCGCACGTGCTGCACCAGCTCACCTACGCCCCCCCGGAGGAGCGCCTGGCCACCCTCAAGGCGCTGGTGCCGGCCGTGGCGTCGCAGGCCCTGCTCCGCGAAGGCTACGCGCTCGCGGCGGCCCGCTTCCACCACAAGACCGCCGGTGCGCCGGTCCCGCCCCAGGTGCCGGCGTCCGTGCTGGCCCTGACGGAGGCGGAGATCGCTGCCAAGGCCGAGGCGCTGCTGCCCGAGGCCGACGCGATGCTCGCCGCGTGCCAGGCGGATCCGCTCAGCGTCGAGCGGGGCATCCCGGGGGAGCCCAAGGAGCCTGAGATGGCGCCGGAGATGCTCCGCCGCGCGATCGATGGGCTGTTCGTCGGCGCGCCGGGCCCGCTGTTCGACTACCTCGACCAGGCCGGACGGGGCGCGTTCGACGACGATCCCTCCAAGGTCTCGTTGGAGGACGTCGACCTCGACCCGGGCGAGGCCGACCGCGCCAAGGCCCAGATCGAGGCCGCGCTGCTCGAGGACGAGCTGGCCGACGACCAGGGCTGATTAGGCGGGCACAGCCTGCTGCGAGCGGCGTCGTGCGAGGTGCTGCCGCCAGGAGGTCAGCACCTGGAGGGCGGCGGCCGTGCGGGTGCGATGCTGGGCGGGAGAGACCCCGCGCCACCGGGTGGGGTCGTGGCGGTCCATCGCGTGGCGCTCCAGGTGCGTGAGCGCGGCGGCGTGGGCCAGGACTCCGTGGGCGGGCAGCCTGCCCTCCTGAAGCAAGGAAGCCGGTCCGATGGCCCCGGCGTCGTCGATCGCGAGCGGGTCGCCGTGCCGGTGCGCGCCTGGATCGTCCACGAGCGTGAGCCCGGCGGGCCAGGCACGGTGCAAGGTGTGGGCGAGGCGCTTGGCGTCGTCGGCAGACCAGGCTCCCACGGGGCGAAGCGCGACGTCCCCGGGCACGCGACACCCAGCCAGGGACGCGGGGAGGCGATCGAGGTGGGCGGGGGACACCTCGAACACGGCGGGCCCCGACCCGTCGCGGACCAGGCGGACCCCGTCCGGCAGGTGCCCGTCGTGCGTCAGGTCGCCCTCCCACGCGGCGGCGGCGTGCACGGTCACGGGACGCGTGGACGACCCAGGCCGCGACGGCGTCGGCGGGCGCACCGGGGGTGACCACGACGGGGATCGATCCGGTCTCCGCGGCGGTGGCGCGCAGCACGCCGAGCCAGGACTCGGGCGGCCCGAGCGTGCGGGTGGCGGTCTCCAACACGTCGTCGACCGCGGGCGGAGGGCCGGGCCACGCGGGATCGTGGGCACGGCTCGCGTGGCGGAGCGCGTCGAGCACCAGGCGTCGGGGCGCGTCGTCCATCCGGCGGATCAGCGCGCCGATCCGGAGGCGGTAGGGATCGTCGTCCGCCAGGGCCTCCCACCGCGTGCGCCAGTGGTCGCGCAGCCAGTCGAGGTTGCCGGTGTACATCCGGTCGTCGCGGACGAACGTGTGCGACACGGTCTCGCGGACCCACGGATCGCGCGGCTCGTCGTGGTCGATGAACGGGTAGTCGAGCTCGGGGTGACCCGCGGCGCGCTCCTCGTGGCGAACCACCATCAGGTCGCGCCGCCCGCGCCGGACGTGCCGCCGGTGGGTGGCGGCCGTGAAGTAGCTGACGAGGTGCTGGACCACGGGGAAGCGCAGGTGGAAGTGCTCGGGGAAGCGCAGCTTGAGCCGGCTGACCTCCTCGAACACCGCGACCAGGTCTTCGGGCTGCGTGTCGGCGTTGGACAGGATGAAGTAGCCGTCCATGTGCAGCCCGCGCCGGGCGAGCTCGGCGACGATCGTCCGGATGTGGACCCGCTTGTAGCCCTTGCCGAGCCGGGCGATCTCGGGGTCGTCGTACGTCTCGACGCCGATCTGCAGGAAGCTCGACCAGTCCCGGCTGCGGTGGTCCTCGAAGTACACCGAGCGGGGGACGGGCAGGCCGTGGTCCGCGAAGCAGTCGGGGGTGATGGTGTCGAGCAGGGCGTGGTCGGGCTCGGCCAGCAGCCGCCCGTTCTCCCGTCGGCACAGGTCGCCGACGGCCACCTGGACGCTGCTCAGCCGGAACGGGGTGTCCTTGAGGCGCTGGAAGAACGCCATCGTCCGATCGCGCTCGCAGGCGAAGTCGTCGTCGGAGATGTGGACCCGGTAGCTGTTGGGGGGGACGGCCTCGCCGAACAGGGCCGCGAACCGGTCCTCGTAGGCGGACAGCACGTCGAACACGCTGCCGGCGCTGCGGGCCTGGTACGACTCGCGTCCGAGGATGCTGCAGAACGAGCAGCGGTGGATGCACCCGCGTGAGGTGGTGATCTCGATGCCACCCTCGACGTGGCGCGCTTGGACGTGCGACAGGTCGAGCGACACCCGATCCAGGCTGTCGACCTGGGACATCCGGTCGCTGCGGCCGGTGAGGAGCCGTAGGCCCGGCCCGGCCCGCTCCCACGCGATCACGCCGGTCAGCCGGGTGAGGCCGTGGCGTTGGGCGTCGGTAAACGGGGTGTCGATGTCGCCGTCGCCGATCAGGCGCGCCAGGGCCGGCACGAACACCTCGCCCGCCCCGCGGCACACGAACGAGACCTCGGGGAGGTGGGCGGCGACGTGCTCGGGCGCGAGCGAGGGCATCACGCCGCCGACGGCGATGTGGGCCCGGCATCCGGCGTCGCGAATGCGCTGGATCAGCTTGAGGACGCCCTCCCAGTAGCCCTCGAGCAGGGTGATCCCGATCAGCTGGACCGGCCCGCCGGTCAGGGCGGCGTCCAGGTTGGAAAGGCCGTGGACGGGGCGCATCTCGCCGGTGATCGGCATCTTGGCGTTGACCAGGACGACCTCGGTCTCCAGGTCCTTGAGCGGGCTGAGCAGGTGCAGGACGCCTTGCGAGATCTCCTTGTCGTTGTGTGGGAGATCGGTGTTCATCAACGACTCGAAGAACATCGCGCGGGGCACGGGCCGAGTCGGGAGCCCCGCCGGGTCGGGGGCGAGGGTGCGGGTGGGGGCGCGGGGCACCGGGTCGAGCAGCGCGCGGACCCGGGCCTCCAGTGGGTGATGGGACGGCTCGGCGGCGAGGGCGGGTCCGTCCAGGGTGAGCTGGACGCGGCCGTCCTCGGCGTGGGTGCACACGGGTGCGGTCCCGGCGGGTCCCAGGACCACGACCGCCTCGGCATCCTCCCAGCCACGGGCCTCGAAGGCCCGACCGACCGCGCCGGACGCGCGCAGGAGGCTGGCGGGCGCCAGGCTGGCACCGGATTCGTCCACGACCTCGATCCGGCCGGGGTGGCCGTGCAGACGGCGGGTGAGGACGGTGCCGTCGTCGGCCACGATGCGCTGATCGGCGGGCGCCCACCGGCCCGCCTCGGGCTCGACGACGTAGTACCAGCCCCGATCGATCGCCTGGCGCTCGTTCACCGGATCTCCGCCGTGCCGGCCAGCATACCACGCGCCCCACCGGTTCGCGGGTGCCGACCGCGCCGCCCAGGCAACCCGTCCGCCGGACCTCGGTCGATCCGCGTGCTCGGACGACGTCGGGTCGCGCCCACGCCCCCGCGTCGGGGATGGGGTTCGGTCACGGACGAACGCGCAACGCGTTGCCGGGATCGTCCGGTTAGAGCCCAGGGCCGGCGCCGCGGATCCCCGACGGCGCGTGTCCCGGAGTGCCTGTGTCCGCGTCCGAATCCGCCGCTGGGGAGCCCGTCGACGGGTGGTTCGCCTGGCTCGCCCGGACGGTCCTGGCCCACCAGCGTGCGGTGGCCCTGGGGGCGATGGTCGTGGCGATCGTCTCGGCGTTCATCGGGCTTCCTCCGGAGATCGACGGCAACCTGCTCAACCTGCTCCCCGAGAGCGAGCCCAGCGTGGCGGCGCTGAAGCGGATCAACTCCGAGGAGGGCGGGCTCAACACGCTCAACCTCACGTTCGAGTCGGCCGACGAGGCTGCGATGGACGCGTACGTCGCCGAGCTGGCGGCGCGGTTCGAGGCGATGGACGAGGTGGCGTTCGCCCTGCACGCGCTGGACGAAGACCTCGCCATGCAGATCGGGCTGATCCAGCTCACGCCCGACGAGCTGGCCACCCTCAACGGCCGCCTCGAGGGCGCGCTCAAGCTGGGGTCGGCCGCCCGCAACCCCATCGTGGCCCAGAAGCTCCTCGACATGGGGCCGCTCACCGAGAAGATCGCCAAGCTCACGAGCGGTCCGATGGCGACGGCCGCGGCCTCCGGTGGCGAGAAGGGCCGGTCCCGGCTGATCGTCCGCCCCACCGAGACCAGCGCCGATCCCAAGTTCGCGCGTGGGTTCATGCGCAAGGTCGAGGCCCTCATGGCCGACCTGCCTCCGCCGGCCGGCATCGAGCTGCTGTGGATGGGCGGGGCGTACCGTCACACCGTCGAGGACCTCGACGGGATCCAGCAGGACCTGCTGTTCACCTCGGTCGGCTCGGGCGTGATCGTGCTGACCATCATGATCGTCACGTTCCGCTCGTTCCGCGCGTTGCTGATCGTGTTCCCGCCCTTGATCGTCGCCAACCTCGTGAACCTCGCGTTCGTGCGGGTCGCGATCGGCGCGCTCAACACCTACACGAGCTTCGGCACGGCGATCTTGTTCGGGCTGGGGATCGACTTCGCGATCCACCTGGTCGGCCGGTACCGCGAGTTCGTCGCCGACGGGCTGGACCGGGAGGAGGCGATCGTGCAGGCGTGGGCGCACACCGGGCCTCCGTGCGTCACCGCCGCTGCCACCTCGGCCGCTGGGTTCCTGGCGCTCGGCGCCGCGGCGTTCGCAGGGTTCCGGCAGCTCGGGGTGGTGCTCGCGGTCGGCCTCACCCTGTGTCTCGTGGCCATGCTGGTGCTGCTGCCCGTGATGCTGATGGTTGCCGACAAGGCTGATCGCCCGCTGCTCGGCTCGTCGATGGCGTCGTTCGACAGCCAGAGCTCCTACCGCTTCAGCGTGCCCGGCACCGTGGCGTTCATCCTGGCGACCGTGGTGGTCGGCGCGCTCGCGCTGCCGAACTTCCCAATGGCCTACGACGTCAGCGAGCTGCGTCGTGACGGCATGTCGTACCGGGAGCTGTCGGACACCGAGCGCCAGCTCGCCAAGCAGTCCTACTCCCCCATCGTCGTGTTCCTGGACGAGGGCGGGATGGAGGCGCTGGAGGCGGCGCAAGAGCACGCCCGGGTGCAGATCGCGGACGGGGTCGCCCCCCACCTGGCCGGGGCGGTCAGCCTCGCGAGCGTGATCCCAGCCGATCAGGACGCCCGGCTCGACCAGATCCGCACCCTGGTCGACCACGCCGAGGACGAGGGCCTGCGCTACCTCCCGCCGGTGATCGCCAAGCGGCTGGTCCCGCTGCGCGGCTTGGAGGTCAAGCCGCTGTCGCGCGAGGACGTGCCGGAGAGCGTCCGCATGCTCGTGGGGGCCGGAGACGGCAGCAAGACGCGGCTCCTGCTGCTTCCCAAGGGCAACATGTGGGACGTGCGCGAGGCGCGCAAGCTCAGCGAAGAGGTCCACACGCTGTTCCCGGAGCGCCAGGTCGCGGGAGAGTTCTTGGGGATCAGCGCGATGTTCCTCCTCGCGTTCTCCGACCTGCCGCGGGTGAGCATGGTGGCCCTGGCCCTGGTGGCGCTGTTGTCACTGATCGACCTGCGACGGCCGGCGCTGGCCGCGGGGGCGCTCGCCACACTGTTCGCGGGGCTGGTGTGGGGCATGTCCACCGTGCGGGTGGCGGGCATCAACCTGAGCATGGTGAACATGGCGGGCCTGCCGATCCTCCTGGGGATCGGGGTCGACGTCGTGATCCACCTGCTGCACCGGCTGCAGGAGGAGGGCCCGGGTGGGATCCGTCGCGCGCTCGCCACCACCGGGGTGGCGGCCGGGGTGTCCACGCTCACGACGGTCGGCTCGTTCTTCTCGCTGACGCTGGCCGGCAACCGCGGGGTGCGGGGCCTGGGCCTGCTCGTGACCTACGGCCTGCTGGTGGTCACCCTCGTCGCGATGAGCCTGCTGCCGCTCGTGTGGTCGGCGGGATGGAAGGTCGCCGGCAAGGCGCCTGCGGATCAACCCGATCCGTCTCCCGCGGATGGCTGACCACGACGCCCGAACCCCGGGGCCCGAGGTGCCGCGGGTCCATCCGGACGTCGACCGGGCTGCGTACTGGCGGGATGGGGCGATCACCGGGATCCCCGTGCTGACCGCAGAGGAAGCGCGCGGGTTCGGCGAGGCGCTGCTCGATGGGCTGGCGGCCCAGGAGGCGGCCCATGGCGGCGTGTGGGCCGATCGCGACCACTACCCCTGGACGACACCCGACCACCCCCTGCGGTCGCTGTACCGCGAGCTCCTCACCCACCCCCGCCTGCTGGATGCGGTCGAGACGGTGCTGGGACCCGATCTGTTGGTCCGCAACGGCGACGTGTTCCTCAAGGCGCCGGGGGTGCCGCGTGGTGTGTCCTGGCACCTGGACACCGCCCGCCGGGATGGCACCGAGGACGGCATGCTCACCGCGTGGCTCGGGCTGGGCGCCGACCCCGTGGACGGCCTGAGCGGCGGCCTCGTGTTCGCGCGGGGCGCCCACCGTGCCGTCCTCCCGGGCGGCCCGACGGACAAGGCCGATCTGGATCTGTCCCCACGGGCTCGGTCGGCGCTGCAGGCCTACCCCACGCTCCAGACCCGGATGCCCGCCGGGCACGCCTCGCTGCACCACGCCTGCATGCCCCACACCTCGCGGTTCAACTGGTCGACGACGCCCCGGCTGGGGTTCGTCGTGCGCTTCCTCGCGCCGTGGTGCTCGGTGGAGATGGCGGAGTCGGGCGTGGCGATGCTGGTGCGGGGCGAGGACCGCGTCGGGAACTTCCGGCTGCTGGACGACGCGCCGGTCACCTGGAGCCACCAGGTTCCTCCGGGGTCCGGTCGGGTGCGTGACGCCCTGACGCTGGCGCGACGGGTGCGGCGTGAGGGACGGCGTGCGGCGGCCTGGTGGCGCCGGTGGCTCAGCGGTTGACGGCCCGGCGTCGGCGTCGGCGTCGGATCAGGCCGAGCCCCAGCGCGCCCAGGACCCACCCCGTGGGAGCCGACCCCGTGGCGCACCCGGCGCTGCCCCCGCAGCCGGAGGTCGCAGCGCCGGGGTCCGTGTCGAGGCTGTCGTCGGGTGTGTGGTCGGTGTCGGTGTCGACGGGCTCGGGGACCTTGTCCGGGCAGGCCGCCGGCTGAAGGGTGATCGAGTCGGCGGCGGTCGCTGCGCCCTTGCCAGGGCCGTCCTCGGTGAGGTCGGTGTCCTCGGTGCCGCCGTGGGTTCCGGTGGTGAACGACCACCCGACGTCCGTGGACAGCACAGAGTCGTCGCGGCTGAGCATGCCCGCGGCGATGGTGAACGTGTACCGGGTGTCGTCGGCGAGGGCCTCCTGGGGGGTGAGCAGCAACACGTTCGACCCGTCGCGGTAGTACATCCGCCGGCGGAACGGGACGACGGTGCCGTCGTCGGCGGTCCAGGACATCGTGGCGGCGTCCACGTCGGCGACGTCCACCGTCTTGCCGAACACGAGCGCCAGCTGGCTGTCGAGGCTGGTGGGATCGGTCTCCCACCCGGTCTGGCCATCCTGGGGCCAGGTCCACACGACCCACTGGCGGCCGTCGTCGAAGCGCTGGTGCAGGCGATCCCACTGGGCCTGCCAGTATGCGGCGACGACCTCTCCGATGCAGGCCGGGGCTCCGGGCATGGACGGGTCGGTGAGGTGGGTGGTGGCCCAAGGGTACAGCGCCTCGTTCTTCGCGACGGCGGTGGGGTCCTGGCCGAGCCCGGAGGTGGCGGCCACCGCGATCCGGAGCGAGGCCTGGCCGGTCGCGATCGTGGACGCGGAGACCGTGTGTCCGACCCGCGCGAACACGGCGGGGAGGGCCTCGTAGGGGACGACGTCCTCGGGGATGGGCTGGGGACCGACCGCGGCGGTGAACGTGACGTCCGTGGCCTTGTCGACGCTCTCACCGCCCTGCCAGGCGTCGGGCTCGATCTCCTCGCTGCGCTCCAGGTACAGCGCGTCGTACACCTGGTCGCCCATGCCGTGGGCGGCCATGCCGAGGGCGAGTGTGATGTGGTCGAGCGCCTCCTCGGAGCACAGCGCGTCGGGGAAGGTCTCGGCGGTCCAGTCCAGGTAGGCCTTCTGGAAGGGCTCCCAGTGGGCGATCTCGCCGTACGCGTCCATGGTCAGCGGGGAGTAGCCGCCGTCGGGGAACATCGCGCCGTTGATCAGCAGGTCGAGGCGCTCGGTGAGGATGGCGCGCAGGTCGCTGTCCGCGGGCAGGTGCTCCAGCGCGTGGCGTCCGATGTGGACGTGGGTGGACTGTCCGCAGGCCTGTGCCGGAGACGGGGCGACGAGCAGCAGCGAGAGGGCGGCGAGGATCGGGCGGTGCATGCGGACTCCCCAAGGCGCGCACCGTAGCCTGCGGCGACGGCCGTGCAGGGACGGGCCCCTCAAGGTCGCAGGATCTTCGCGACGATGCGTGCGGTGTGGTCGTGGCCTTCCAGCCACGCGAGGCGGACGCGCTCCGGGGCGATCCCGATCACGGCCCGGAGGACGTCGTCGGTCGTGCGGCCATCGGCGACGACCCGCACCGGACGCCGGTGGCTGTCGTGGACGGCGATCCGCACCGTGCTGTCCTCGGGCAGGACAAACGGGGCCAGGCGGGGATGGTGCGGGCAGATCGCGGTGATCGCGAGCAGCGGGAGCGTGGGGTGGACGGCCGGTCCCCCCGCAGAGAACGTGTACGCCGTGGAGCCGAGGGCCGTGCTCACGACGAGGCCGTCGGCCACCAGCCGCTCCACGACCCGCCGCGTGTCGATGTCCAGGGCGAGGTGGGCGGTCTGGCCTGTGCTGCGCTCGATCGCGACGTCGTTGACTGCACGAAGCACCACCTGCTCGCTGTTGGCCAGCGTGAGCTCGGCCTGGAGGGTTGGGAACTCGTACACGGTCCAGGCCCGGCGTTGGAGGCGGTCGATCACCCGATCCCACGCGTCCGTGTCGTTCATCAAGAACCCGATCCGGCCCGCGTTGAGGCCCAGGCAGACGCGGTCGGAGTCCTCGGCGAGCGTCTTGAGCATGAAGCCGTCACCGCCGATCACGAGGTCGACGTCGAGGTTCTCGGCGGCCGGCAGATCGGCTTGGAGGCGCTCCGCCAGCTCCGAGGCCTGCCGGTTGTACGGGTCGACGAGGATCATCGTCGTCTCCAGGGGTGGGGCGGTGCCCGATCCGGGGGTTCCCGTCGCACGCCGAGCGCCCAGACGCTAGCGTCTGCACCCGCTCGGGAGGGACCATGCGGCTCGCGCGCTACCACGGCCTCGGCAACGACTACCTGGTGCTGGAGACGGGCGAGGCGGTGAGCCCGGCCCTGGCGCGCGCCTTGTGCGATCGCCGCCGTGGGGTCGGCAGCGACGGCATCCTCCTTCCGACGCCGACGGATCGGGCGGATCTGGGGGTGACGATCGTCAATCCCGACGGGAGCGTGGCCGAGAAGTCCGGGAACGGACTGCGGATCCTGGCGCAGTGGTGGGTCGACAGCGGGCGGGCCCCGGGGCCTCGGTTCACCGTGTGGACGGGGTTCGACCAGGTCCGGTGCGACGTGGGGGCGGCGTCGGTGGTGGTGGACATGGGGACGGCCTCGTTTGAACCGGAGGATCTCCCGATGGCGTCCAGCGGCCCATGGATCGATCATGCGCTGGAGGTGGCCGGGGTCGCGCTGCGTCTGACGACGGTGTCGGTCGGCAACCCCCACTGTGTGGCGTGGTTCCCGTCCTCGACGGATCTGGACGCCCTGCCGCTGGACCGCATCGGGCCGGCCCTGGAGCGGCACGCCGCCTTCCCCAACCGCACGAACGTGCAGCTTGCAAGGGTGTTGGGGCCCGGCGTGGCGGAGGCGCGCATCTGGGAGCGGGGTGCTGGGGTCACCGAGGCGTCGGGGAGCTCGTCGTGCGCGGTGGTGGCGACCGGGGTGCGAACGGGGCGTCTTGCCGAAGGAACCTGCATCGTCCGCATGCCGGGCGGGGAGCTGATCGTCGGGATCGACGGGCTCCGGAGGATCCGGCTGGAGGGTCCGGTGGTGCGGGTGTGTACGTTGGAGGTGGATTCTTCCTGGTTGGCCAGCCAATCCCTGTGTTAGGATTGTGCATCGGCACATGGTCGTCTTGCATGTGTCCAGCTACGCGCACCAGAACGTCACGCCTGACTGTCTCGCCCGACGGTCATGCCCGACCGTCACCCGACGTCCCCACCTCGTGCCCGAGGTCGTCATGGCCACGAACGCTTCGCACGACGCGACCAGCGCACCACCCGTTCCCCAACGCGCCCGCACGGCGTGGTCCGAGGGCCCGTCCGTCTCGCGCACGTCCCGGCCGCTGGGCGCAGGGGAGATCCGCGTCGGCAACTGGCAAGACGTCGCCTCGCTGGACGCTGTGGAGCCCGGCACCGAGGAGACCCCGCCCACGGCGGTTCCCGGCACGTTCCGGTTCGACTTCGCGTTCGACGACGACTCCGACGAAGTGCTCGCCGCGGTGATCGACGACAGCACCGGCCTCGAAGCGCTCGATGGCCCCACCCGGGCGCGGATTGCGGAGGCGGTGGCGATCACGCTCAACGACGCCGAGGACGAGGCGCCCCGGATCGCCGCACCGGCAGCGGAGCCTGTGACCCAGGTCGCACCGGCGCCCGCGGGTGAGGCGCGCGCGGAGGCGGGAACCAGCGTGGGCTTGGTGCTCGGTGCCGCGATCGCGACCGCGGCCGTCGTCGTGGGCCTGGTCTGGGCGCTCGGCCTGATCTGACGCCAGCGGGTCCTTCGGCCTTCTTGGCCCCGGACAACGCCGACGAACCCTATGGCCCCCGACCGTGCGTCTCAGCACGCCGAAGTGGCGGGCGCCGTGCCGCTCAGCCGAGCCACATTCCGGTGTCCGGCACGGCGTGCATCCCGCCATCGACGTTGATGAGCGCGCCCATGGTCGGGAACTCGTCCTGGAGCAGGCGCT
The DNA here is from genome assembly GCA_030424555.1 of bacterium. Classification (GTDB taxonomy): domain Bacteria; phylum Myxococcota_A; class UBA796; order UBA796; genus JAUHWK01. The sequence continues at coordinate 14,276 of JAUHWK010000046.1, forward strand.
CGACGCCCATCTTCATGGTCATGATCGACGAGGGGCATGAGCTGCACGCGCCGACGAGGCGCACGTGGACGTCGTCGTCGACGATGTCGACGAGCTGGATGTCGCCCCCGTCGGCGTTGAGCGCGGGACGGACCATCTCGTCGAGGACGGCCTCTAGGTTGTCGCGGGTGAGCGGCAGCCCAGCGAGGGCGTCGAGCCCGCCGCCCCGCACGCCGGTGTCGAGACCGGCGGCGCGCATCGCCTCCTCGGCGGCGGCGTCGAGGGCCGCGTCGGACAAGGCATCGAGGGGGGGTGGCGGACGGCGCAGCGCGGGCCCGAGGCGCCGGAGGGGGGCGGCATCGTAGGTGTCTGGCAGGGTGGCCGGGACCCAGCCCGCCCGGCGCACGACCGCGCGGCCGAGGCGGGACAGGGCATCGCGGACGCGGGGCTCACGGGCGTTCATCGGACCTCCAGACAGCCATGGAGCCTAACCGACGGAGGGCACCGCCGACGTCTCGTCTGGTCCGTGGCGGGGCTCATCGGACGATGGTCCCTGGATCGGCCGGCACGCCGACCAGGTCGACGACGTCCTTGGCCCCGGCCGCGAGCATCATGCCCTCGCTCACCACCCCCCGCAGTTTGGCGGGCTTGAGGTTGGCGACGATCACGACCTGACGGCCCACGAGGTCGTCGGGGGCGAACCGTGACGCGATGCCCGCGACGATGGTGCGGGGGGCGGCCTCTCCGATGTCGACCTTCACGACCAGCAGCCGGTCGGCGTTGGGGTGGCCCTCGGCCGCGACGATCGTGCCGGCGCGCAGGTCGAGCTTGGAGAAGTCGTCGAACGTGATCGGGTCCTTGATCGGATCGATCGGGGGCTTGGCGGGGGCCTCAGGGACCGGGTCGGGCATCGCCAGGCCCTCGGGCAGCTCGCGGAAGCGGGGGTAGACCGGATCGCCGACCGTGAGGGCCGCGCCGGCGGGCAGCGCGTCGAGCGGCGTGGCCTCGCCCGCGAGCAGGGCACCGAGGTGGTCGGTCAGGCGGGGGACGGTGCCGCCCACCTTGCCGATCAGGCCCGGGCCGCGCTCGACGAGCACGGGCAGCGCGAGCGTGGTGGCGAGAGCGGCGACCTCCAGGGTGGTGCGCAGGATGGTGGCGGTGCGCGGTGCGTCGCCGGCCTTGTTGGCGGCCCAGGGCTTGGCGTCGTCGAGGTACTTGTTGCCCGCGCGCGCCAGGTCGACGATCGCGGCCAGGGCGTCGTGCGGACGGTTGTGGTCCCAGGCGCTGGCGGCCCGGGCTGCGGCCTCGCCCGCCACGGCCCGCAGCGCCGTCTCGAGGTCGGTGTCCTCGCCCGCGTCGGGCACGACCCCGCCCAGCCAGTTGGTGGACATGGTCAGGCCACGGTGCGCCAGGTTGCCCAGGTCGTTGGACAGGTCGGCGTTGGTGCTGGTGAGGAAGCCGTCGTAGCCGAACTTGCCGTCGGCCCCGAGCTGGACCTCGCGCAGGATGAACCAGCGGAACACGTCCAGGCCGAACGCGTCGATCACGGCCTCGGGCTCGACCACGTTGCCGAGCGACTTGCTCATCTTTCGGCCGTCGCCGTCGAGCCACCAGCCGTGGGCGTACAAGGTGGACGGCAGCGGCAGGTCGAGCGCCATCAGCATGGTCGACCAGTACACGGCGTGGGTGGTGAGGATGTCCTTGCCGATCAGGTGCAGGTCGGCCGGCCACCACGACCCGCTCACATCGTCCCACGCGGGATCGTCCGGGGCGGTGCCCGGCGGAATCGCGCCCGAGGCGGTGACGTAGTTGATCAGGGCGTCGACCCACACGTACGCCACGTGCTCGGTGGCGAAGGGCAGCTCCACACCCCAGCGCAGTCGCCGCTTGGGCCGCGAGATCGACAGATCGCCTAACGG
>JAUHWK010000476.1 GCA_030424555.1 bacterium
GGAGGCTTGTCACCCAGCAGATCGCCCTTGAACGCCAGGCCGATCGCGATCAGCGGCAGGCCCGCGGGCTGCTCGTCGCCGGTTCGATAGGGGTGCTGCAGCCACCACTGCGCGAGCACGAACAGGGTCGGCGTGTCCCACCGCGCCCCGGGGCCCCGGTCGTGGAACTGCCAGGCGAACAGCGGACCGAACCGGTGGTGGGCCAAGGCCGCGTCGCCCTGGTTGTCGTTGCCCATGATCCCGTCGGACCACGTCCAGCGCGCCCCGATCCGGGCGTTGGAGACGAACCCCAGGACATCCAGGTCGTTGAGGAACATGAACTGCTTGTTGGGCGCGAGCCGATCCCAGAACTGGTCGTAGAAGTACCGGTCGCCGTCCTCGAGCTCCAGGTCGAAGCGCACCGCGGAGAAGGTCGAGCGCACGGCGACCGGGCCCAACTTGGCCTGGAGCGTCGTGCCGATGGTGAGCACGCTGCCGATGGTCTGGATCACCCCAGGGAGGTTGGCGAGCGTCTTGTCCGAGTAGCGCTCGGTGGGGGTCGTAAAGCCCTGGATCTGGTCGAACGTGCCGAAGTACCCGACGAACTCGTAGGTGACCCACGCCTTCCACACCGCGATCGGCGAGATCTCGAACGTGCCGCCGACCCGTCCAAACGCCGGGGACGCGCGCGCCGACATGCCGACGAACACGTAGGTGTCGCTGAACAACAGCCCGTCGGAGTCCATCAGGCGGCCCCGGTAGCCGAGGTCGAACGTGCTGATCAGACCGAGCGGGTTGATGCGTCCGAACAGGGCGAACGAGTACGTGAGGCGGTGGCGGGGGATCGGGTTGCGCGACGGGATGATCGTGTAGGCGGGCCCCGCTTCCTCCTCCTCTGCCTTGTCCTGCTTGAGATCCTCCGGCGCCTGGGTCTCCAGCCCCCGATCCGGCACCGCCCAGGCCGCTCGCGGCGTGACGAACCAGAGCACCCCGATCAGCAAGACTGCGATTCGCACGCCGGACATGGGCACCTACCTCGGATACCTCCACGCTACCTGACGCGTGGCCGTTCGTACACGCCGACCTGTCGAGGACGGTCGCTGGCGCGCCAGCCCCCCCGCGTCCCGCCTGGAGCCTCCATGCACCGTGCCGCGATCGCGCTGCTGCCCTTGGCGGCCTGCGCCGGATCCGATCCCGCGCCCAGCGACGACCTCGCCACCCCCGCCGTCGATCGGCTGGACGGGGAAGGCGATCTGCCCGAGGCCCTGGAGCGCGCCCTGCAGGACGCGCTCGACGCCACCGCCCGCGCGATCGCGGCGCCCGGGGCCCTTGCCGCTGTGTCGATCGCCGGCGAGGGGGCATGGGTGGGGGTGCACGGGGTCTCCTCCGTGGCGTCCGGGGAACCCGTCACCGACGACCTGGCGTTTCGAGACGGGTCGATCACCAAGCTGCACGTCGCGGCCCGGGTCCATCCGCTCGTGGACGCAGGCGTGCTGTCGCTGTCCGACCCTGTCGACGCCTGGTACCCGGCAGTCCCCCACCGCCCCCCAGGTCACGCTCGCCCACCTGCTCGGCCACACCTCGGGCCTGCGCAACGACACCGAGATCGCCGAGTTCTACGACATGCTCGCCTCGGACGGGGCCGACGATCCTGGCATCGACACGATCATCGGCTGGGCCGCCGACGATGGACCCCAGTTCGATCCCGGCGCCGAGTATGCGTACTCCAACACCAACTACCACGTGCTCGGACGCATCCTGGAGCAGACGCTCGACGCCCCGCTCGACGGGATCCTGCGCGAGGCCCCGTGGGCGCCCCTGGGCCTGGAGCACACCTGGATCGAGGGCCCGGACACCGCCCCGCCCCAGCCCACCGCGATCGCCGGCGGTCACCTCAACGGGCTGCCGGATCGGCCGGTGTCGCCCGACTGGCGCTGGGCATCGGGTGGGTTGAACGCCGACGTGCGCGATCTCGTCCGCTGGAACCAAGCGCTCGTGGACGGCGACGTCGTCCCCCCCTCCCAGCGCGACGGGATGTTCACCCCCTCGGCCGCGAGCCAGGCCGCAGGCGACCCCTACGGACTCGGCATGATGGTGCGCACCCTGCCGTGCGGCACCGCCTACGGCCACACCGGCAGCACGATGGGGTTTCAGTCCGACACCTTCCACACCGACCAGGGCGTCACGATCGCCGTGCACGTCAACGACTTCTTCAGCGAGGCCAGCGACATCGCGTACGCCCTGTGCGACGTGGTCTCCGCCCGCTGACCGCCCTCAGAACAGCCGCAGCTGTCGTCCCCCGTGGGGGTCGAGGCCCGACACGCTCACGCCCACCAGCCGCACCGCCCGACGCCCGACCTCCGTGCGCGCCATCAGTCCCACCGCGGCGTCGGCGATCTCGTCGGCCGAGCCCGTGGGCACCGGCAAGGTCACCGACCGCGTGACCGTCTCGAAGTCGTCGTAGCGCACCTTGAGCGTGACGGTCCGGCCCGCTTCCCGGGCCTTGGCCAGGCCCGCCGCGACCTCCTGTGCCAGTGCCCGCACCCGCCCCGCGAGCGCTGCAGGGTCCACCACGTCGTCGGCGAACGTGCGCTCGGCACCCCGTGACTTGCGCACGCGGGAGGCCCGCACCGGCCGGGGATCCTCGCCCCGGGCCAGCTGTCGGAGCCGCTCCCCATGGCGCCCGGCCGCCGACGCGAGCACCTCGGCGTCGCAGTCCACCACGTCGCCCATCGTCCGCAGCCCGTGCGCGTGCAGGCGCTCCGCGGTCTTCGGCCCCACCCCCCACAGCCGAGAGACCGGCAGGGGACGCAGGAAGGCCTCGACCCGGTGGGGCGGGACGACGGTCAACCCATCGGGCTTGTCCTGGTCCGACGCGATCTTCGCCACGAGCTTGCTCGGCCCCACCCCCGCGCTGGCGGTCAGCCCGGTGCGCGCCTTCACGGTCGCCCGGATCCACTTCGCCACCTCCACGCCGTGGACCAGCCCGAGCTTGTTGTCGGTCACATCGAGGAATGCCTCGTCCACGCTCAGCGGCCGCCCGGCGAGGTCCCCGAAGAAGCGCGCCACATCGCCGACGCGACGCTCGAACTCCGCCCTTTCGCCAGCGAGCGCCTCGCGCGCTTCTTCGGGCGCAAAGTTGGCGAGGTCTACGTCGAGGACCACCTTGCGCGCTGCGAGCGCGAAGGACGGAGCTTCTTCGACCTGACGCTCCGGACGAAAGCTGTGCGCGGAGCCTGGTCGCAGGCGCTCAC
>JAUHWK010000477.1 GCA_030424555.1 bacterium
GGCCGTCCTCCGGGAGCAGCTCGGCGACCTGCCTGCGGCGGGCAAGGGCGCCCCGGCGCGGCCCTGGTACACGGTGCCCGACCACGACGAGATCCTCGTCTCCCAGGTGACCGATCCCGAGATCACCAACACCCTGGTCACGGTGATGCACAAGGCCGACGCCGTCGAGTCCCCCAAGACCGGCGGGTACGAGCAGTTCCTGGTGGGCCAGCTCGCGTTCCTCGTCCTCACCGAGCGCCTCGGGCTCCGCTCCACCGATCCGGGATCGCCCTTCCTCGGCGCCGGGGCATCGCCGGGAGGCCTCGGACACGGACGGGAGAGCCACCTGCTGCAGGCGGCCGTGAAGCCCGGTCGCTTGGAGGAGGGGCTGGACGAGCTGCTGATGGCGCGTCGTTCGCTCAAGGTCCACGGCGTGACCGACGAGGAGCGGGACCGGGCGGTGCGGTCGCTCGCGACGAACATGGAGGCCTACTACGCCGAGCGCGACAAGACCGACACGACCACCCACGCCGACGAGCTGCAGCGCAACTTCCTCGAGGACGAGCCCGTGCCGGGCATCCCCTACGAGTACGCCCTGTCGCGGACGATGCTCCCGACGATCGACACGGCACGGGTCAACGCGTACCTGGCCTCGGACGTGTTCTATCCGGCCACCGGGCGGGTGGTTCAGGTCCTCGCGCCCGAGGGGACGTCGCTGCCGGACGACGAGACGCTGCGGGCCATGGTGGTGGCGGCGGACACCGCGACGCCACCCGCACCCGAAGGGGAGGCCGCGTCCTTGCCCCTTGTCCCCGAGCCGCCGGCCCCTGGGTCCGTCACCGTCACGGATCGCGACGAGGCGCTGGGCACGACGACGCTGTCGCTGTCCAATGGGATCACGGTGGTGGTGCGCCCGACCGAGCTCCAGGCGGACAACATCGTCCTGAGCGGGTTCAAGAAGGGCGGATCCGCAGCGCTGCCATCCGAGCTGTACCTGTCGGGCTTGGTGGCGACCGATGTGGCGCAAGCGTCTGGCCTGCAGGGCATGTCCGTCGCGGACCTGGCGCGGCAGCTGATCGGACGGGCGGTCGATGCGGACGTGTCGATCGAGGGCTGGAACGAGGTGTTCTTCGGCAACAGCACGCGGGCGGAGTGGCCGACGATGCTGGAGCTGCTCCACGCCCGGGTCACCCGTGCGCGGTTCGACCAGGCCGTGTTCGACGAGATGATGGCGGCGCGTCGCGACCAGGTTCGGCTGTCGCTGACCAGTCCCGAGGCCCGCTTGCACGCGCGCTGGCAGGCCCTGGTCTGGGATGGTCACCCGCACTTCGTGCCCTGGACCGAGGCAGACCTGGACGGGATCACGCTGGCGTCGGTCGAGCGGGCGTGGGCGTTGGCCACCGCGGACCTGTCGGACACCGTGCTGTTCGTGGTGGGCAACCTCACGCCAGACGAGGCGGTGGAGGCGCTGGCGCAGTGGGTGGCGACCCTGCCGGCCACCGCGGCCGATCCGGGAATCGTGTCCACCACGGACGATGCACGCCGCGTGGCCGGTCCGGTGTCGGAGGTGCTGGTGGATCCGGGTGCGGTGCAGGCGACCGTGCGGGTGTTGTTCCATGCCCCGGCCGAGGACGGGCAGACCGAGCGCATGGTCCTCAACGGCATGGGCTCGCTGCTGGAGGCGCGCCTGCACGAGGAGCTTCGGGAGGAGCTGGGCGGCACCTACGGCGTCTCGGTCTCCGAGACGATCGAACGCAACCCGGTCCAGGAGGCGGTGGTCACGATCGAGTTCTCCTGTGATCCGGCCCGGGTGGACGAGCTGCTCACGGCGATGGACGCGGTGATCGAGGAGATCCGCACCGAGGTCTGGCCGGACGCCGTGATGGGCTCGTTCCGCGAGAAGAACCTGCGGGAGCGCCAGTCGTCCGTCCAGAGCAACTTCTGGTGGGCAGGGGCGATGGCGGGCCACTGGCGGCGGGGGGAGGCACCCACGGAGATCCTCGCCTTCGACGAGTCCAACGCCCAGGTCCGTGCTGAGCGCATCCGGGACGTCGCCGAGGCCTTGCTCGTGGACGCGCACCGGATCCAGCTGGTCCAGACGCCCCTCGATCCCGCCGCGGAGTAGCGGCCGGGCCCCATGCCCCACGCTACAGCCGCCCCACCGAACCACCGGCGCGGAGGAGGCGGACTGTGGGGCAGGAGCACGCCGACAGCGACGTCGCCGACACGGGCGTGACGCCAGGACCGTCCTCGGGCGCGGTGACGGGGGTGTCGTTCCCGGTTCGGCTGATCGCGGTGCTGCTGAGCGCGTGGATGATCGGCGCGTCCACTTTCCCGTATGGGTGGTGGTTCCTGCACGCGTTCGCCGCGATCCCACTGCTGATGGTGTTGCCGGGTGCCCGCCGTCCCTGGGCGTGGCTGCTGCTGTACGGCACGGTCGCGGAGGCCCACATCTTCGTGTGGATCCAGCAGACGATCGCGCTGTTCAGCAACATCCCGTCGATCGGCGCGTGGGCGATCCTCATCCTGTTCAGCGTCGTGTACGGCCTGCCGTTGGTGATCACGGCGGCGCTCGCCCACCCGCTCCGGCGTCGGCTGGGGACGGCCTGGGTGCTCGCGTGGCCGGCGGCCTGGGTGCTGGTGGAGTGGCTCTCGCAGTACGCGATCCTGTTTCCGTACCCCCAAGGCGCCACCCAGCACCGCGCGCTGTGGCTGTGGCAGCTGGCGAGCGTCACCGGGACCTGGGGCTTGAGCTTCGGGATCGCGGCCACCACCGCGGTGCTCACGGAGCTGGGGCTGCGGTGGCGCGAGGGTCGGGACCGTCCCTGGTGGATCCTCGGGGTCCACGTGGCGATCACGGCGGCGATCGCGGGCTGGGGCGCCTGGCGGCACCACGCACTGGTGGCGGCGGAGGACGCGTCGGAGGCGCTGCGGGTCGCCCAGCTCCAGAGCCAGCACGGGATGGAGTGGCGCCGCACGCACCGGGCGCGGGAGGCTTTCGGGCTGTGGGTGGACCTCACCCGCAGGCTCGAGGACGCGCCGGTGGACCTGGTGGTGTGGCCCGAGGGGGCCGTGCCCTACGACCTCAACGGCAGCCTGGTCGGCCCCGCGATGTGGGACCTGGCGCGGGGCGGTGGCTTCGATCTCGTGGTCGGGTCGGGGACGCGGGAGCGGGAGGTCGACCCGGCGATGGGGGAGACCGAGGTCCGCGTGTTCAACAGCGTGTACGTGTTCGATCGCGCGCGCCT
>JAUHWK010000478.1 GCA_030424555.1 bacterium
TGATCATGGTCGACACCGCCAACGAGTGGCGTGCAGACCGTCCCGTCGCCGAGGCCATCCGCGACGCGGGGCTGCGCCGGTTCCGCCCCATCCTGCTCACCACCCTCACCACCTTCGGCGGGCTGGTGCCGATCATCCTGGAGACCTCCTCGCAGGCACGCCAGGTGATCCCGATGGCGATCTCGCTGGGGTTCGGGATCGTGTTCGCCACCGCGATCACGCTGGTGATCGTCCCCTGCCTGTACCTGATCGCCGAAGACGTCCTGCGCGCCAACGCCCAGTAGGGCGCCCCGGTGGGGTCGCACGGGCCATCCCTCGCGCGGGGGCGTGGCGGGCAGTGCCACGGCCTCGGGCCTCGCGGCGGGCCCGTACAGCGTCTTCCTCACCGACACGCAGGGCTGCGAAGGCACGCTGATGGCGACCGTCGGGGAGGACTGTGAGCCCGACGAGACCGACGAGACCGACGAGACCATGGAGACGGACGAGACCGACAGCTCGGACTCCGATCCTCCGGGCGACGAGGAGGACTCCGGCGACCTCGACACCGCGGAGACCCCCGACGACCCCCCTCCCGAGGGCTGCGCCTGTGCAGGTGGAGGCCCGAGCACGGCCGGCGTGGGGGCCATTGCGCTGGGCCTGGTGGTGCTGCGGCGTCGGCGTCGGCGGGATGCCGCGCGCGCGGCCAGAATCGCTTGATCCCACTCGATCTCGCCCGGGTTCGGGATCGGGTTCGCCACGACGATCGCGCGGGGACTCGTGCCCCGCCAGTCCCGGATCGCCAACGACGCCCTGCGCGCCATCGCACGCCAGGACGTCGTCGGGTCGGCGGGCCCCACCGCATCGGCAGGGCCCGCCCGGGAGGGCTCGCTCAGCGGTGCAGGTCGAACCGATCGGCCTGCATCACCTGCACCCAGGCCTCGACGAAGGTGTCGAGGAACCGGGCCTCGTCGTAGGCGAACACCTCCGACACCGCCCGCAGCTCCGCGTTGGAGCCGAACACCAGGTCCACCTCGCTGGCCGTCCAGCGCACCGCGCCATCCGGACCCTTGCCCTCGAACCGCGCCTCCCCGGCCGGCGTCCACGTGGTCGACAGGTCCAGCAGGTTCACGAAGAAGTCGTTCGTGAGCGTGCCGGGCGTGTCGGTGAACACCCCGAGCGACGAGCCGCCCGCGTTCGCCCCGACCACGCGCAGGCCACCGAGCAGGGCCGTCATCTTGGGGACGGACAGCGTGAGCAGGTCGGCCTTGTCGATGAGGGCCGCGGTGGGCTCCCGGACGGAGGCGTCGGTGTGGTGGTTGCGGAAGGCGTCCGCGGTGGGCTCCAGCCAGGCGAACGAGGCGACGTCCGTCTGATCCTGGGTGGCGTCGGTGCGGCCTGGGACGAACGGCACGGTCAGGTCATGCCCGCCCGCCTTCGCCATGGACTCCAGCCCAGCCGCGCCGCCGAGCACGACGAGGTCGGCCACCGAGACCCTGGTCCCGTCGGACTGTGCCGCGTCGAAGGCCGCCTTCACGCCCTCCAGTGCCTCGACCACCGAGCCGACCTCCGCCGGATCGTTCACCGCCCAGTCCTTCTGCGGCGCCAGCCGGATGCGTGCGCCGTTGGCACCACCCCGCATGTCGCTGGCGCGGAAGCTCGACGCGGCGGCCCACGCCACCCGCACCAGGGCGGACGGCGCGACGCCGGTGGCGAGGATCGCCTGCTTGAGGCCCCGCACGTCGCCAGCGTCCACCAGCGGGTGGGTGACCGCGGGGACCGGGTCCTGCCACGAGAAGGTCTGGTCGGGGACGTCCGAGCCCAGGTAGCGGGTGACCGGACCCAGGTCGCGGTGCGTCAGCTTGAACCAGGCCTTCGCGAAGGCGTCCTCGAACAGCGCAGGATCCTTGGCGAAGCGCTGCGCGATCGGTCCGTAGACGGGATCCTCCCGCAGCGCGAGGTCGGTCGTGAACATCATCGGGGCGTGGCGCTTGCCGTCGACGTGGGCGTCGGGGACCGTGCCCGCAGCCCCTCCGTCCGCCGGCACCCACTGGGTGGCGCCCGCCGGGCTCTTGGTCTTCTCCCACTCGAACCCGAACAGGTTCGACAGGTACATGTGGGTCCACTGCACCGGCGCGGCCGTCCAGGCGCCCTCGAGGCCGCTGGTGACGGTGTCCTCCGCGTTGCCCTTCCCGCAGCGGTTGTTCCACCCCATGCCCTGCATCGACACCCCCGCCGCGGCGGGCTCGACGTCCAGGCACTCCGAGGGATCGTGGGCGCCGTGTGCCTTGCCGAAGGTGTGGCCGCCCGCGATCAACGCGACGGTCTCCTCGTCGCCCATCGCCATCCGCCCGAACGTCTCCCGGATGTCGTGACCGGCCGCCTTGGGGTCGGGGTTGCCGTTGGGGCCCTCGGGGTTGACGTAGATCAGGCCCATCTGGACGGCGGCGAGCGGCTTGTCCAGCTCGCGCTCGCCATGGTAGCGCGCGTCGGCCAGCATCTCGGACTCCGGTCCCCAGTACACGAGCTCCGGCGACCAGTCGTCCACCCGGCCGCCCGCAAAGCCCAGGGTCTCAAAGCCCATGGACTCCATCGCGACGTTGCCCGTGAGGACCATCAGGTCCGCCCAGGAGATGGACCGGCCGTACTTCTGCTTGACCGGCCACAGCAGCCGCCGCGCCTTGTCGAGGTTGGCGTTGTCCGGCCAGCTGTTGAGGGGCTCGAACCGCTGCTGCCCGCCGTCGGATCCGCCACGGCCATCCACCACCCGGTAGGTGCCGGCGCTGTGCCAGGCCATGCGGATGAACAGGGGTCCGTAGTGGCCGTAGTCGGCGGGCCACCAGTCCTGGGAGTCGGTCAGGACCGCGCCGATGTCGGCCTTGACCGCATCGAGATCCAGCGCCGAGAACGCTTGCGCGTAGTCGAACCCGTCGCCGTGCGGGTCGGCGTCGGCGTGACGGCGCAGCGGCGAGAGGTCGACGAGCGTGGGCCACCAGGCCTCGTTCGCACGTGGGGTTCCCTCGGGTCGGTGGGTGGCGCCGCTGGCCCCGTCGGGCGCGGCCGTGACGTCGGCGGGTGCTGGCGCCTGGGTACCGCACGCGCCCGCGACGAGCGCGAGGGCGACAAGGGGACGAACACGGGAGATCGGGGACAGCGTGGACATGGCGACTCCAGGGAGGAAGGCTGCGCGTCGGCCGAGGGGCCGTCGCAAACAAGGCACAACGCGTGCCACTCCCCGTCA
>JAUHWK010000479.1 GCA_030424555.1 bacterium
GGGATCGGGCTCGGGGACGATCGCGATGTGGTGGCCGATGCGCAGCTGGGTGGGGGTGAGCTCGAACGCGAGGATGACCGCGGCGTCGTCGCTCGCTTGGCCCCCGAGCTCGGGCGCGCCCGCATGGACCACGCCGCGCAGGCGGCCGAGGACCAGCACGTTGCCGCCCGCGACCACGGAGGCGCCGCTGTTGACGTCGCCGAGCACCACGATGTCGCGCTCGTAGCGGATCTCGGTGCCAGACCGGATCGTGCGCCGCAGGGTGAGGGTGCGCCGGCCGCCCTGGGCATCTTCCTCGGGCTCCTCGCTGAGGGCCTCGAGATCCGGCACGGGGACCGCCCGACGGCGAAGGGGCGGGGCCTCGCCCGGGGCGTCCTGCCCGGCACCCGCGGCGGTGTGCGCCTCGTGGAGCGCCGCGAGGTCGTCGACCGTGACCTCCTCGGTGGCGGGGTCTTCGCCGGGACGGGCGATCTCGTCGGTGGGATCGTCGGGGGACGAGAAGGTGGCGGGGGCGTCGTCGACCCCGAGCGCATCCAGCACATCGGCCAGGCCGGGCATGGCGGTGGGATCGGCCTCGGGTGCGCTGGCTTGCGCGGAGGGCCGCGGTTCGGACGCGACCACGTGCAGGTCGAGCTTGAGCTCCTTCTCGGCGTACCGATGGATGGCGCCGGGAGACACGTGCAGGCCGGTGACGTCGACGCCATGGGGCTCGCGCAGGACCTTGAGCAGGCGGCGCACCTCGAACAGGTCCAGCTCCCGGGTGCCCAGATCGAGCCGGCAGGGGCGGCCCCCGAGCTGCTCGGCCAGCGCCGGGGCGATCGCGCGGGCCCACTCGCGGCAGGCCTCTGGGGCGAGGTCGGCGGGGATGGCCACCACGGCGGCCCCGCCGGTCTGGCGGACCGCGAACAAGGGCAGCGCAGCGTCCTCAAACCCATCCTCGGCCGGAGGAGATGGGGCAGGCACGGGCACGGCCGCGCTCGCCGAGACGGACTCCTCCGAGGCGATGCCTTCGGGGGCCGCGTCGGGCGTGGAGGCGGGTTCCGGGGTCGTGTCAGGGGACACGGTGGAGGAGGGCTGGGACATCGGACCGCGGGGGCGGGAGGCGGGGGGACCCGGTGGAGCGGGTGCCGTGGGCGAGCGCCGCAGGGGGCGGGTGTTGGCGGGGTGCCGGGAGCACGGGGCGCGACGGGCGTCGCGCGGGAAGCGTGTCCCGATCTGCCTATACGTCGCGAGGCCCCGCGTGCAACCGTGGATCCGACGGGCCCGAGCCGCCCGGGAACGCCCCGAGGATCAGGCGGTCAGCAAGGGGTCCAGCCCGCCCTCCGCATCGAGCGCGCGCAGGTCGGTGTACCCGCCGATGTGGGTGTCGCCGACGAAGATCTGCGGGACGGTCCGCTGGCCGGTCGTCTGCGCGAGCCACTGCCGCTGCGCCATGTCCTGCGTGACGTCGATCTCCTCGACCGTCACCCCCTTGACCTGCTCCAGGAAGCGCTTCGCGGCGGTGCAGTAGCCGCAGTAGGTCGTGGTGTAGACGCGAACGGTCGCCATGGAGCCTCCAGTCGGGCGTCGATGTACGCACGCGGAGGCGCCGCGGCGAGCCGGGCGGCGTCACGCTTGGTCCCCGGGAGGCATGCAGCCCCCCGGGGGGTCCCCGACCGATGTCCACAGTGCGCTAGCGGTACGAGTCGAGCCACACGGTGCGGACGCCGTAGTCGTCGAAGGTGTCGTACGCGACGAGGTCGACCGAGTAGTTGGGGTACCAGCAGTCGATCGACGAGGTGCCGGCGAGCCAGTCGCTGAACCAGTAGTCGGGGTCGTCCGTGGGGTACAGCTCGAACGACTCGACCAGCGTGCCGTCGTACTCGTCGTAGACGTCCGCCCACACCGACATCACGTCGCCCAGCCCGTTGGCGTCCGCGACGAACGCGTCGAAGAACAGGATGTCGGCCGCGAGCGCCCGGTCGTAGTCGCAGGCTGCCAGGCCGTCCCACACCTCGGGGGCGCTGTTGACGAACGTGGGGCCGGGATCGTGGTGGTGCCCGTCCGCGTCGACGAAGATGCAGCCGGTGGCCGTCGAGATCAGCAGAGAGAGGGCGGCGAGGCGGGTCATGGGGTCCTCCGGGAGAGGGCGTCGCACGGTGGTGCGGGGTGTGGCAGGGTGGACGAGCCCGTGCGCGGATTATTCACGCGGCGCGTCGCCGACCGCGACCGGAGGCTCGGATGACGGCTGGTGCAGGCGGGAAGGATGTCGTGGTGGTGCGGGTTCCAGCGGATGCGGCGGGGCCGGTTCGCAATGGACATCCGTGGGTGTACGCCGATCGGGTGGCCCGCTCGCCCGCGGGGACGGTGCTCCGGCTGGAGGACCCCCGGGGCGGGCTCGTGGGCTGGGGCCTGGCGGACGACGGGCCGATCGCGGTGCGGGTGATGGGACGGGATGCGCCGCCCGACGACGTGGCGCGCGCGGTGCGGTCCCGTCTGGATCGCGCGGAAGCGCTGCGGGTACGGCTGCTCGGCCCCGGCACGGACGCGATGCGGATCGTCGGCGGTGCGGGCGATGGCCTGCCCGGGCTCGTGGTCGACCGGTACGCGGAGCTGGTGGTGGTGCGCCTGTACAGCGCAGCGTGGGAGCCTTGGCTCGACACCGTGCTTGGCGCGATCGCGGACTGGCCCTGGGTCACGCATGTGGTTCGGCGCCTGGGGGTGCAGCGGGTGGATGGCGCCGAGGGGATCGAGGTCCTCCATGGGCCGCCGCCTCCCGAGGTCGTCGTGGTCCAGGAGCACGGGGTCCGCCTGCTCGTGCGTCCGGAGACCGGACAGAAGACGGGCATGTTCCTGGATCAGCGCGAGCACCGTCGGATGGTGGGCGAGCTGGCGTCGGGCCGGATGGTCGCCAACCTGTTCGCGTACCATGGGGGCTTCAGCGTCACGGCGGCGCTGGGCGGGGCAGCCCACGTCACGACGGTGGACGTCGCGCCCGAGGCGATCGAGGACGCCCGAGAGAACTTCCGGCTCAACGGCCTCGATCCGGATCAGCACGCGTTCGTGGTGGCGGACGTGTTCTCTTGGACGCCCCGCGGACACGTGGACCTGTTGGTCGTGGACCCGCCCTCCCTGGCCAAGGGCGCCAAGGCCCGTGGGGCCGCCCGGGGGGCCTACCGTCGCCTCCACCAGCGCCTCGCGCCGTTCGTCCCGATCGACGGCCTGATGGCG
>JAUHWK010000480.1 GCA_030424555.1 bacterium
GCCTGGGTCAGCGCGCCGAGGACCGCCTCGCCCTCGCCGGCGGCGCGGAAGTAGCGGGACAGGAGCACGCGCTCGATCGCGTACTTGATGTCCCAGCCGCGGTCGGCGAGCTCGGTGGCGACCTCGCTGATGAACGCGTCCTGCAGGGCGAGGGCGGCCTTGAGCTCCTCGTCCTCACGGGCGGTGGTGGCGTCGAGCAGGGGGACGCGGGCGTACATGTCGAGCACCAGCCGGACGGTGGCGGCGCCAAAGCGCGGATCGGCCACGGCCTGCTGGGCCAGCCACGCCAGCGCCTCGGGCTTGGCGCTCGACGGCATCGTGGTCTCCCCAAAGCCCGGCTCGGCGAGATCGGTGTACCAGCCGTTCTCCGGCGGACGGTAGCGGCCCTCTTCGTCCCAGTTCTGGAACGCGCCCGCGACCGGGTCCATCGTCGCGTGGCACACGGTGCACTGGCTGTCGTTGAGCGTGGGGTTGTGGGTCGCGCTCGTGGACGGGTCGATGGGCCGGTCGGCGAAGGTGAGGATGTCGGTCGCCAGGAAGGTCTTGTAGAAGAACCAGGAGCGGTGGCGGTTCCGATTGGTGTCGGTGGTGGGGTAGCGGGCGAGGAACGCCGGCATGCTCAGGATGCCCGCGTGCTTGAACCCGGGAACCGTGACCTCGTGGAAGCGCTCGGACTCCGGGTGGCCCACCTCGACCGGTCCGACGTCGGCCAGGCCCCAGGCCCGGCGGTTGAACGCGTTGACCATCGTGTAGTCGGCGGTGAGGAGCTCGGTCCAAGGACGATCGTTCTCGATCAGGTGGGCCGCCAGCATCAGCGGCTCGCGGGCGATCGCGTCGTTGACCGCGTTGCGAGAGCGGTTGTTGTCGCTCATCGCCTCGTACCAGTACACGCCCGGGTAGTTGGTGTCGTCGAAGATGCCGATGGCGCTGGTGCCGCTGAGGTAGCGGTCGGTGAGCAGCACGTCGTTGAGGCGCTCGACGAACACGTCGACGAACACGTCCTCCCCCATCAGCTGCCACAGCTCGGTGACCAGGGCGTCGTCGCCTCCGGCGGAGGCCCGGTCGAGCGCGTCCTCGGTCGGCAGGTGCCCGACCAGGATCAGCGCGGCCTTGCGCAGGGTGGCGGCCTCGTCGAGCAAGGCCAGCCCAGCGGACGGGTCGATCACGCCGCCGTCGTCTTCGCACACCGTGGGGGTGCCCATGCGCTGGACGAACGCGACCAGGTTCTGGAAGCGAGGGTCGTCCTCGCCGTCGAGGACCTTTCCGCCGCCGTGGCTGTCGAGGCCCAGGGGCTTGCGCAGGATGATGGACTGGTCGTCGCGCTCCAGGCCGGCGACGTCCTCCAGGGCGGCCCGGTTGACCGTGAGGTGGTCGGGCCGGGTGGCGGGGACGAGCACGAGATCGCTGTTGGCCGCGGCGCCGTCGGCCGTGTGGCACCCGATGCACACGGGCTGGAGCGTCTCGGCCCAGACCTTGGTCTCGAAGTGGGTGGCGTCGTCGACGCACACGGCGTCGTCGGCGGGGGCGTCGTCCTTGGTGGGACCGTCGTCTTCCTTGGGTTGGCAGGCGGCGAGCGCTGCGAGCCCCAGGGGAAGGAGCCAATCGGACCGTCGCATCGGGCACCTCCGGCGAATGACCCGGCGAATCCTGAGGACGGATGCGGGAAATCCGAAGTCGTTCCGAACGCTACCACAGGGGGGGCGGGAACGTAAAACGAACGTCAACGAACAATGGACATTCGGCCGTAGATTCCCGGGCGTCCTCAGCTTTCGGATGCCTCGGATCCGTCGAGGGTAGCGATGGCGCGGATGCGCTGAACCATCGCGTGCAGGCCGTTGCGGCGGCCCATGGACAGGTGCTGCTCCAGCCCGACCTGGGCGAACACGGCCTGCGCATCGAGGGTGAGGACCTCGGCTGCGGACTTCCCGTCGAACACGGCGAGCAGGATCGCGATCAAGCCGCGGACGATGAAGGCGTCGCTGTCGGCCTGGACGCGCACGACGCCGTCCTCCACACGCCCGATCATCCACACCCGGCTCTGGCACCCACGGACGATGTGCTCGTCGCGCTTGAGGTCGTCGGGGACGCCCTCGAGCCCACGCCCCAGCTCGATCAAGTAGCGGTAGCGCTCCTCGCCGGGTTCCAGGGCCTCGAAGTTGTCGAGGATGTCGTCGAGATCGTGCACGGCGGCCTCCGTCGGCGGCCCGTACCCCGATGGCCGGGCCGATGGGCCTGCGACGACGGGTGGCACCGATGGGGGGTGGCGATCGGGGTCGTTCGCGCGGTACATGGCGCCGCCCCGTGGGATCTTGCGACGGGGCGACCAGCCGATAGATGCCTTGGCTGGTGGATGGAAGAACCCTCGCAGGGGTTCCACGGCCCCCTCGATTCCCTGGAGCACGACATGGCGGACCCGACTGAGGCCTGGGAGGACAACGTCGGCGGCGACGTCACCATCGGTGGCAAGCGGTTCGCCTTCTACGTCGACAAGGAGTGCATCCTCTGCTCGGTGTGCTCGGACGCGGCGCCCAACAACTTCCGCATGTCCGACGACGAGGACCACGACATCTGCTTCAAGCAGCCCGACTCGGAAGACGAGCTGGCGCAGTGCTACGAGGCGCTGGAGAACTGTCCGGTCGAAGCCATCGGCGACGACGGGTAGAGGACGCGTTGCGCTTGCTGCGCGTCGCCCTGGCTTGGTGTGGGGCCCTCCGCCTCGGTCACGCGTAGAGGACGCGTTGCGCTTGCTGCGCGTCGCCCTGGCTTGGTGTGGGGTCCCTCCGGCTTGGTCACGCACTTAGGTGCGCTCCCTTCGCCGGCGCCTCCCCACCCCGGCGCCAGGACACCGCTCGCTGGCGCGCAACGCGCCCTCTACACGGGGTGGCGGGTTCGTTGGGTAGACCCAGGCAAGGGGCCAATCGGCTTTCGGCATCCCTTCCTCGCGCACCCAGCGAGCGCGACACCGATGCTGCTCTGTCGATCCTTGCGAGTGGCGCGCTCTACATCTCGGTCCTCGTCACGGAGCACGATCGCAGGCAAGAACGTGTCGAGGGGCCCTGGTGTTTCCGACGTTCCTGCTACTGGCACGCATCCCGTCTCAGTCAATGTCGTCGAGCATGTCCTGACGTCCCGCTACCTGGGGCGAAGGGGTCGTTGCGCGTGCGGCTCGGGACGTGTTTGGGGAGGCGTCGCAGAGCGATCGGTG
>JAUHWK010000481.1 GCA_030424555.1 bacterium
GCCGAGGAGCGTGCGGTCGAGGTCGAACAGGGCGAGGGCCACGCCGGGTCAGTCCTCGTCGTCGGCGTAGGTGGGCGTGGTGCCGATCCGCGAGGGCCCGGTGACGGTGGGCGTGTCCTCGTCGCCGTCGTCGATCCCGTCGCTGGACGTGTCGTCGGGGACGGGGGTGGGGATGCGCTCGATCACGGGCATGGCGCCAGAGGCCGTGGGCTGGGGACCCCTCAGGCGGTCGACCACGCGGGTGAGGCCGCCCATGCGGGCGTCGACCAGGCTCCAGATCCGCCCGTCGTCGGTGTGCAGGCGGACGCTGGACTCGAGGCCCGCGCCGCGGCTCGTGCCGACGAGGGCGTCCCACGAGATCCAGGCCGGCCCCTCCAGGAAGCGCGCGACCAGGCCCTCGCAGTACAGGCCGAGCACCTCGGCCCCGTCGACGCCCACGCGCCACACCGGCGTGGTGTTCGGCGGACGCACGCGCCGGAGGTCGCGGCTCTCGACGTCGCCCTGGGCGAAGTCGACGGCGTCCCAGGTGACGAGCGTGAGGGCGGTCTCGATCTCCTCGGGGGAGACGGTGGCGGTCCGGCCGCGCTCCTCGCCGAGCACGCGACGGACCGCGTCGCCGGGAAGCTCGAGGGTGCTGGCGAGCTCCTCCAGGAGCACCAGCTCTTCTTCGTCCAGGTGGCCGTCGGCCAACGCCATCCGGCCGACCCAGCGAAGCGCGGTCCAGCGCTGGTCGTCGGTGGCGAGGGCGGTGGCGATGCGCTGGAAGTCCAGCGTGGAGGATGCGACGCGGCCCAGCCACGCGTGCAGGGCCGTGGCGTTCCAGCCGGGGAGGACCCCGGCGAGCAGGTCGATCTCCGCCTCGTCGAACACGTCGTCGCGGATGGCCATGTGGCCGAGCAACTCCAGCAGGGCGTCGTCGGCGGGGACGCCCGGCTTGAGGTGGGATCCGGCATGGCTGTCCAGGAGGTCGACGACGGCGCTGATCCGACGCATGGCCTCTCCCCAGGTGGTGCGCTCATGGTGTCGTTACCACGCACGGGCCCCCCGCGTGGAGGACGGATGCCAGGACAGCCCGACGACTTGGTCCGCACGGTGTCGGCCACCCCCGACGAGGTCCTGCGAAGGATCGAGGGATCGCTGGTGGCGGTGGACCATCTGTGGTTCACGACCCCGGCGTCGCTGCGGGCCTGGGATCGGGCGACGTCCGCCCTGTACCGGCGGTCGCTCGCCGACGGGGTGCTGGAGGTCGGTCCCCGCCTGGCAAACCTCCAAGCGGCTCGGCTGTGTCCGGTCGTTCGGGTGCGCGTGTCCGAGCACCCGGAGGGGGCGCGCGTCGCGGTGTCCACGCCCCACCTGCCCCGGTTCGCCACGGGCCTGCTCGGCGTGGTGGCCGTGCTGTGTGCCGGGTGGGGCGGGGTGATCCTGTCGGCCTGGTGGACCGACGGCGACGCCGTGCGGGGACTCGTGTTCTGGCTGGGCCTCCTCGCGACGATCCCGGCCGTCCTCGGGCTCGCGTGGGGACCCGGTCGCCGTGCCCTCGAGGCGGGCCTGCCCACGCTGTGGGCGGCGGCCGAGGATCCGGACGCGGGCGCGGACGACTGGTGAGGCGTCCGCGCCGCGGGCGGGGTCAGGCCTGGCGGCGCCGACGCAGGCCGAGCAGCCCGATGGCGCCGAGCAGCCCGAGGGCGCCGGTGCCCCCCGTCTGATCGCAGCCCTTGGCCTTGAGGGCCTTGTCGAGCTCAGCCTGGGAGAACTCCCCGTCGCCGTCCTTGTCGGCGCGATCGAACTCGTCGTCGGTCACCACGCCGTCGCCATCGAAGTCGGCGGCGCAGATCGGGTCCTCCTGGTCGCAGTCCGTGCTGCAGATGCGGTCCTCGTACTCTCCCCAGACCTCACAGCGGTCCTTGCTGCCGTGGACCCGCTCGACCTGGTTGAGGATGAAGCCGGACGCGACGTCGGTGCGGGTGGAGCCGGAGTTGCCCAGGCACGGGTCGCCGCCGAACCCGAACACGAAGGAGTGGACGGCCCACTGGGTGGGGACGTCGTCGGCGGACAGGTGGTACTGCGGCCCGCCGGAGTCGCCGGAGCAGACGTTGGTGTTGCCCTCGTTGTCAGCGGCGTTGCTGAACAGGAACTGCTCGGTGATCTCGCCGACGGTCAGCACGGCGCTGCGCTTGATGCCGCTGCTGCGCTGGGCCGACGAGCTGGTGACGCCCCACCCGACGCTGGTGACGTCGGTGCCGGACACGTCGTCGAGGCCGCCGGTGGCGAACCAGATCGGATCCACGCCCTCGACGTCCTCGGCGAGCTCGATCACGCCGACATCGAAGGCGGGCGACCCCTGGGGACCGCCGTTCGGGTCGTACTTGGGGTGGTTGCGGACTTCCTTGAACTTGACGGTCTGCAGGTCGCTTCCGGTGACCTCGGTGCCGATGCCGATCGCGCCGATCTGGGTGACGAGGTCGAGGCTCACGCCGTACTGGCGGGCGACCTCCTCGGTGCAGTGCGCGGCGGTGAGCACGAGCCGGGGGGTGATCAGGCTGCCGGAGCAGAACGCCTGGCGCGACGTGCCGAACTCGAACACGAGCGCCACCGCAGCGTCGAAGCCGGACTCCTCCTGGCCGTTGACGATCATCCGCTGGGACGGGTCCGCCTCGGGGCCGAGGTCGGACGCGAGCGCCACGGTGGGGGTCGTGGCGAGGGCGAGGGCAAGAGCAAAACGAGGCATGGGTCCTCCCGGGGGCGGCGGGGAAATACACGATTCGTGGGCCGGTCGCGTCCCGGTTGACACACGTTTTCCGAGCCACCGACCATTGGTGACGGATCGTACGAGATCGAAGGACGACCCGCTGCGATGCCGTGGTCAGCGGCACTCCGTGCCGTGTTTGACCGTGGATCGCCGTGGAGCGGTCGCGGCGCGCGTGGGGTGTCGTGGGCCGTGTGCGGGGACCGTGAAGCGCATCGCCGGGTTGACGGCGCCGGGGCGCGGACGGCACCATGCCGCGAAGCCCGAGGGTCCCTCACCATGTCCACCTGTTTCAACCCCTGGTTCCACCGTGTGCTCGCGGTCGGGCCGGTCCTCCTCGCCGCCTGCACCCCGTCCGACGACGACCCGATCGACTCGGATGGCTCGGGGGATTCCGACGCGGTCTGTGCCTTTGAACGCCCAGATCGCGCAGCGCCGGGCCCGCTTCAGGCCGG
>JAUHWK010000482.1 GCA_030424555.1 bacterium
GGAGGACGAGACGACCCCGGCCCAGACCCTCGCCGTGCTGGCGGCGTCCGGGTGTGACCTCGATGCAGGCCACGTCGTCACGCCGTGGGAGGTGGTCGGACTGCGTGCGGTGGCCGGCGACGAGGGGCCGTGCCGGGAGGCGCTCGACGCGCGGGCCGCCCAGTGGTCCGATCCCAAGGTCCCCGACGCCGTGCTCACCCAGGCCGCCACCCGGCTCCCGTGGGGCGTGCTGCGGCGGCTCACGGCCTCGTTCGACGCGCCCATGGTGGAGCGACGCGCCCACCGAGACAGCGCGTTCGTGTACCACCAGCTCGACGAGGCGGGCTGCGACGACGGAGACTGTCGGTCCCTCGTCGTGCGGTGCGATCGGGCGGCGGAGGGGGCGTGCGACGTCGTGCCCGAGGCGCCCCACTACGACAAGCTCGTGCCGCTGCCGTTCGGCGAGTATCTTCCGTTTCGCACGGTGTTCCCGTGGCTGGCCGACCTCATCCGGGGGCCGGGCAACTTCCGTGCAGGGGACACGCCGGTGGTGTTCGAGGTCCAGGGCGTCCGGTTCGCCACCCCCATCTGCTACGAGGGCATCCTCGCCTACGTGTGCCGTCGGTTCGATTCGCCGGACCTGCTGATCAACGTCACCAACGACGCGTGGTTCGGCACGGGCGCGGCCAGCGACCTGCACGGGATGCTCGTGACGGCGCGGGCGATGGAGATGGGCGTCCCGGTGTTCCGCAGCACCTACACGGGCGTCGGGTTCGTCGCGCTCCCGAGCGGCCGGGTCCTACACCGCACGCCCCTGTTCGAGGACGTGGCCCGGGTGGTCGAGGTGCCCCGCGCCACGGTGTCCACGCTGTACGCCGCATGGGGAGACTGGTTTGTGGCCGGGTGTGCGTTGATGCTCGGCGGGCTGTGGTTCCGTCCCCGGAGCGCCCCATGAGCGCGCCGCGGTCGGGCCGGATGCACCGGGCGGTCCGCTTGGGCAGCTCGCTGGTGGCGTCCTTGCTGCTCCAGGCACGCAACCTCGTGGTCAGCCTGGTGGTCTTCCGGCTGTTCGACGACCCGCGGACCGTGTGGGGGGCGGTCAGCCAGACCCTGGCGGTGGTCACGGTGCTGGCCCTGCCCGCCAAGCTGGGCCTCGAGTTCACCGCCGTGCAGCTGGTCAGCAAGTACCGCGAGGACGCCCCCGCGACGGCCCTGGCCGCGATGCGGTGGACCGCGCTGCTGCGGCTCGTGCTGGCGGTCGCGGCGTCCGCACCGATGCTGCTGTGGCCCCTGTGGGTGGGAGGCTGGGTCGGGATGGCCGACGTGCCCCAGCTCGTCGAGGCCGGCGGGGCGCTGCTCCTGGCGACGAGCCTGTACGAGTACGCGACCTTCCTGGTCAGCGCGACCGACGACTTCGCGAGCATGGCGGGCGCCCGGCTCACGTACACGGTGGTCAACGTGGCGCTGATCCTCGGGATCGCGTGGGTGCGGCCGGAGGGGGTGGCGGTCGCGGTGGTGCTCGCCCAGGCGGTCGCGGGGTTTGCGGCGTTGGGGGCGGTCGCGACCCCGATCCAGCGCCGGATGGCGGACCTGCGGGCGCGGGCAGCGACCACCGTGCCCCCCGAGGACGCGCCGGGTGGCGTGGGCCTGGTGCGGGCGATCGCGACGCTGGCCCTGCCGATGACCCTGGTCAGCGCGGGGGCCCAGCTGTTCAGCTACCTGGACCGGGTGCTGCTGCCGATCCTGGCGAGCCGCGAGGCGCTGGGGACCTACGCGGTGGCGTCGAGCATCATCGCGGCCGCCCTGTTCGCGACGTACGCCTTCCGCAACGTGGCGCGCACCCGGCTTCCCGGCGAGCTGCGCAAGGATCCGGACGCCGCGCAGCGCACCCTGCTGGCCACGTACCGAGCCTGCGTGGCGGTCGCGCTGTGGATCGCGGCAGGGGCCGTGTCGGTGGCACCCGATCTGGTCGTGCTGCTGTTCGGGACGGACGCGGTGCCGGTCGCCGCGATGGTGCCGTGGTTCGCGCCGTACGTCGTGGCGACGGCCCACGCGACGTTCTCGGGCACGGCCCTCGTCGCGGCGGATCGCCCCCGCACCTACACGGTGCTGACGGGGGCGCTGCTGGCGCTCAACCTGGCACTCAACCTCGTGCTGATCCCGCAGTTCGAAGGGTACGGTGCGCTCGCCGCGATGACGTTGTCGACCGTGCCGCTGGCGCTGTGGAGCTACCGCGAGGTGGCGCGCGCGTACGGGGAGGCGCTGTGGTCGCGTGAGGCGGTGGCCGACGCCCTGCCGAGCGCGCTGCGCATGGGGGTCGCGGCCCTGCTGGCGACCGGGGCAGGGCTGGCCCTCACCGGGCCCACCTGGATGGCCGCGGTCACGGCGGGGCTCGCCGTGACCGCGGTGTGGGCCGTGGGGCTGGCGGTCACGGGCGACTGGCGGGCGATCCGCGCCGCCGCGTGACCGGCGTCCTGCTCACTTGGTGCGGGGGCCAGGCCCCTGGCCGCGGCGACCGTCCGGACGCGGACCCTGGCTCGGGCGTCCCTGGCTGGCGTGGCGTCCGTCCTGGCGGGCGTGGCCGCGGTGGGCGTCCCGACCCCGATCGTGGGCGGGGGGCCCGCGGTGGGCGTCCGGACCCCGCGGGTGGGCTTGCGGTCCGCGGGCGTGCTGTCCACGGTGGCCGCGATGGGGGGGCGGGGGCGTGAACACCACCCGGGGGGCGACGACCACCCGGGGGGCCTGCCAGTGCCCGGCGCGCCAGTTCCACGCGTACCCGGTCCAGATCCAGCGACCGGGGACCCACACGGCCGCGTGGTGGGGCGCGTGCGGCCGCACGACCACCCGGGGTGCGGGCGGCGCGGGGGTGCGTGCGTGGGGGTGGTGACGGTGGGCGCCGGGGTGGGCCTCGGCGACCGGGGCCGTGGCGAACACGCCGACGAGCAGCGTCGCGATCAGGGTCAGGCTTCGCACCATGGGAACCTCCTCGTCCGTTGGTGTGCCTGTCCGACGGGTGGGACGCTGCGGTATTCGAAACGGATCCAACGAAAAAGATCGTGCGGGGTCGGCAGACCGATCGTATGGTGGTGGAGCGGCCAGTTTTCAGGTTCCGCTCCCCCCGCCGGTGTCTGCCCTGCATTGCTCTTGCGTCTCCTCCATCTCTCGCGGTGCGACAAGGGCGGGGGGGGCCTCCTGAGAGGCCCCAGACCACACGGTGCGG
>JAUHWK010000483.1 GCA_030424555.1 bacterium
CGTGTTCCACCCGGCCTGGACCGCAGGCGCCCTCACGCTCATCGCGCTGTTCGCCGCACTCAACGTGTTCACGATCCAGCTCGGGGCCCGGGGCGGCGCACCCGCCGTGGCCCTGGTGGTCGGCCTGTTCGCGATGCTGTTCTTCGTCCCCTTCGTCGCGGGCGCCTGGTGGTTCGGCCGCATCCAGGCACGCGACCGATGAGCCAGCCCTGGGATGACGCGGTCGCGGGACGCCCCGTCTCCGAGGGACCGGCCGCGGGCTGGGCGATGGCCGTGCGGGGCGCGCTGCCGGCCGCCATCGCCACCCTCGATCCATCGGTGGACCGCACCCACGCCGCGCTGGCCGACACCCTGCGCGCTTGGATCGATCCCGCCGCCGCACCCGCGTCGGTTCCCCGGCGGACGCCGCCGTCCGACCCCGTCGAGGCCTGGGCCCTCGCGCGTCACGCCTTCGCCCGCGGGCTCCCCCTCCCCGCGCCGCCCGCCGTCCAGGGAGATCTCCCCGCCACGGCCGCGGAGCACGCCCGCCTGGTGGCCTCCCAGGACCGGTCGATCGGCGCCACGCAGGCCCTGCGCACCCTCGCCCGACGCGACGACGCCGTCGGGGCCGCGGCCGCCCTGGACCTGGGCGCGCGCACGCCAGACCGGCTGCTCGCCACCCGCTTGCTGGGCGACGGCCTCACGCGGGCACGACACCTCGGCATGCGGCCGCTCGCCGCCCACGCGCTGCGCCTGCTCGCCACCCGCGCCACCCACGACGGCCGGGCGGCGGAGGCCCTCCCCCTGCTCACCCGCGCCCTCAAGCTCGACCGGGCGTGCGGGGCATTGACCGACGAGCTCGTGACCCGTCGGGCGATGGACGACGCCCTGGTCGCCCTGCACCGTCAGGAGCCACGCCTCGAGGCGCTGGAAGCCTGGCTGGAGGCGGCCCGTCGTGCCCAGGACGACGCGTTGGCGGGCTGGATCCTCAGCGCGATCGGCCACACGGCCCTGGCCACCCGCCACGACACCCGGGCCCGCACCGCGTTCGACGAGGCAGCCCGGATCGCCCGGGTGGCGCAGGATCCGGTCTCGCTCGCCGCCGACCTGGCCGGCCTCGCCCGCGCCGCCGACCGCCTGGGCGACCCGGGTGCGGCCGCGGCCGCTCGGACCGAAGCGAGCGCCCTCCGTCCCGCGTCCACCCCACCGGGCCCAGGGCGCTAGGCCAGGCCCTGCGATCCGTCGCGGTCGCTCAGCGCCGCTCCGCAGGCCCGCGGGACGCCACCGCCGCGACCCCCCACAGCACGCCGCCGTCCCCGTCGGGCCGGACCGTGATCAGCGCGTGCCGACCATCCGCCAGGACGCACCCGTAGGTCTCCATGTCGCGGACCGTCTCCTGCTGGATGCCCGTCGCGCAGTCCAGGTTCTCCAGGACGGTCTCCGCGTGGGACGCCAGCTCCGCGACCGTGCGGTTTGAGGCCTGGTACACAATCCGATCGCCCGAGATCGAGCGCGTGCTCACCGCCCAGCCGTCCCCCGGGGGCGGTGCCTCCGGAAGCGGTGGTGGCTCCAGGCCCTCTTCGTCCTCGTCGACCTCGCCCACATCCGGCGGGATCGGCACGACCGGCGCCCGAGACCGTGCGTCGGGCACGGGGGCGTCGTCCATCGGCGCCCCGCAAGGCCCCATGCATCCCAACGTGGTGAGGGTGAGCGCCACACCCAGCCCATGCCGTCCGATCATCCGACCTCCTGGACCGCCTCCGTGTCTCGGCGCACCTCGTCCATCAAGGATCGCATGCGTCGAACACAGTCTGCGTGGAAGTCCCGGACTTGCGTCTCCAGCCGATCCGGCTCCAGCGGAGGCGGCTGCATCGGCGGCGCGATGCGGTGGACCAGGGGGACCGGCCGCGGCAGCAGGGTGGGTCCGAACCCGCGCACGATCGGCACGGGCCACCGGAACGCCTTGTACGCCTGGGCCGTGAGCGGGTTGGCGTACACGGTGTACAGATCGTCGGCGGCCGGACACGCGGCCAGCAGGACCGGCACCCCGGTCTCCACCGCCAGCCGCGCAAACCCCGTGCGGCGGTCCCACCGGATCCGGTAGCGCTCGCTGGACGGGCGCAAGGCCTCTCGGGTGCCGCCCGGCGCGATGAACACGACCCGTCCCTCCGCCAGCAGCGCCTTGCCGTGGGCATGCGACGCTGGACGGATGCCCGAGGCATGGACGACCGAGGCCAGCCCGGGGATCCGGAACAGGTTGTCGTCGCCGAGCGCACAGGTCATCCGCCCGGTCTGCGCGTGCAGGGCCAGCCCGAACAAGAACAGGTCGTAGGTGGCCAGACTGTGGTTGAGGCAGCCGATCGCGGGCCCCACCCGGGGCACATGCTCCGCACCCTCCAGGCGGTGACGGTTCCACCAGCGCAAGGGTGCCAGCGCGGCCTCTCCGACCCGGGCGGTCGCTGGAAGCGGCTCCACGGCGGGCGGGGTCTGCGGATGCGTCACGGCATGGCTCCTTCGCGGACGACGCCACGACCTATCCCGGCGCTGCGCTATGACGGGGTCGCGCACCCGCCGGAGTGGGGATGGACCTCAGCAACCTCAGCGATCTCCTGCCCGACAGTCCCGACGAGATGATCCGCGTCGGGATCGTCGTGGTCCTCGCGATCGCGACCGGCCTTGCTGCCGGGTACCTCCGGCGCCTGTTGCGACGACGGGAGCTCCAGGCGGCCGCCCGCGCCCACACCGAGGCCGTCAAGCTCGCGCACGCCGATGGCAAGGCACCCCCACCCGCCGCCGATGAGCCCCCACCGCGGGGCCTGCTCACCCGGCTGTTGCCCCCCTCCCTCATGGTCGTGGTGATGCTCGCCGCGATCGAGGCCACGGGGCTGCTGTCGATCTCCGCGTTGCTGGGGATGCTCAAGGCGGGCCTGGAGTTCGAGATCCTCCGAACCGAGGGGGTCTCACTCACGCCGATGACCTTCGTCACCCTCGGCATCGTCCTGGTGATCTCCACCTGGGCGTCCCGCGGGGCCCAGGCCGCGATCGGGCGCTCCCTGCGCACCCGGGAGAGCACGGACGAAGGCGTCATCGCCGCGCTGCAGCGCCTGGCCCACTACGCCGTGATGGCGATCGGCATCATGCTCGGGCTGCAGGCCGCAGGCGTGAACCTGTCGGCCCTCGTCGCCGCCTCCGCCGTGTTCGCGGTGGGGATCGGGTT
>JAUHWK010000484.1 GCA_030424555.1 bacterium
CCGCCGACACCGATGGCGAGTCGGACGAGACGGACGTCGTGGTCGACACGTCGGACACCTCGGACACTGCAGACACGTCGGACACTGCAGACACGTCGGACACTGCGGACACCTCGGACTCTGCGGACACCGATGGCGAGTCGGACGAGACGGACGTCGTGGTCGACACGTCGGACACTGCGGACACCTCGGACTCTGCGGACACCGATGGCGAGACGGACGAGACGGACTTTGTGGTCGACACCTCCGACAGCGGCTCGGAGACGGACTCGGACGCGGGTTCCGAGACGGACTCGGACAGCGGCACGGAGACGGACGACACCGATGGCGGATCCGAGACGGACACGTCGGTGGACTCGGATTCGGACTCGGACAGCGGCGACACGGCCGTGGACACGGACTCCGACTCGGACACGTCGGACACGTCGGACACTTCCGACACGTCGGACACCGGCGACACGTCCGACTCCGGGGACACCGGGCGGGACGACACGTCGCTCGACGATGAGTTCGGGGTCGACACCGACGACGACAAGGGCGGCGCCGGGTGCCGTGGCTGCGCGACGAGCGCGCCCTCCGGCAGCGCGTCGTTCGCGTTCGTCGCCCTGGCCCTGGTGGGGCTGCGGCGCCGTCGGTCCTGACCCGCTTCGGCTCTCCGCCGGGCCCTTCGTGGGGCTGGGCGGAGAGCCCGTGGGCACCGCGATCGTGACGGGGATGGACTTCGGACTTCCCGAAGCGCGCACCCCGGAGCCCGTTGTCATGGGGTAGGCTCGCCACCGGGAGGTGGTCGATGACCCTTCGTGACCGGTGGTGTGCCTGGCTTGCGTTGGCTCTGGGTGTGCTGATGGCGCCCATGGCCCAAGCCCAGGTGGCGGTCCCCCGTCCAGCGCCGATGCAGGCGGTGGCGTGGTCCTTGCCGGCGTCGGTGGACACCGTGGTGCTGGGCGCATTGGATCTGGAGCGCCTGCGCGCCAAGGCCGAGGCCCGGGAGCAAGCGGAGATCGTGCCCTGGGTGTTCGGCACCCACCGTGCGGTGGATGTCGGTCTGGATCGGACCGGATCGTGGGACACGCTGCCCGATGGGCGACGCCGTTGGCGCCAGGTGGTGTCCGCCGAGGGCGCGCTCAACCTCACCCTGCGCTTCGATCGCTACGACGTCCCCGAGGGCGCCTGGCTGTGGGTCCACACCGCTGACGGCCAGCGCACCCTGGGCGCGTTCGGCGAGCACAACGAGCAGCCGTCGGGCCACCTGGCGGTGTCGCCGATGCCCGGCGACACAGTGGTCCTCGAGTACGTCGTCCCGGCGACGGGCCCGGTGGGGGATCTGCACCTCGACCGGATCACCCATGGGTTCCGGGATGTGTTCCAGGAAATGCAGGATCCGTCCGCGTTCAGTGGGTTCGGCAGCTCGTACACCTGCCACAACAACGTCAACTGCCCGGAGGGCGCACCGTGGGAGGTCCAGAAGCGGAGCGTCGTCGCCCTGGTGGCGGATGGGTTCGCGTTCTGCAGTGGGGCCCTGGTCAACAACATCGCAGAGGATGGGCGGTCGTTCATCCTGACGGCAGATCACTGCGTGTTCTCGGCGGTCACGGACTGGGTGGCCTGGTTCAACTATGAGTCGCCGGACTGCGCCAACCCCACCGCGGAGCCCGTTCCGGACTCGATCTCCGGTGCCGTGCTCCGGGCGCGCTACGCCCTGTCGGACATGGCCCTGCTGGAGTTCAATGACCCGGTGCCCTTGGAGTACGGGCCGTACTTTGCGGGCTTGGACGCCACCGGCGCGACCCCACCTTCGGCGGTGGGCATTCACCATCCCGCTGGAGACATCAAGAAGATCTCCTTCGAGGGATCCCCGCTGTTCTCCGACGACTGGAACGGGGTGGGACCGGACACCCACTGGGGTCTCTCGGCTTGGGATGATGGCGCGGTGGAGCCGGGAAGCTCGGGCTCTCCTCTGTTCGACGGCGTGTCCGGACGGATCGTGGGGCAGCTGCATGGGGGCTACATCGGGTGCGGGTTGTTGAGCCTGTACGGCAAGACCTCGGTGTCGTGGGACGCCGGATCAGGGCCGTCGTCTCGCCTGAAGGACTGGCTCGATCCCCTCGCGACGAGCGGGGGCGTGATCGAGGGGTACGACCCGTCGGTGCCCACGCTGGCGCGGGATGCGGCGATCCGGCGGATCACCTCGCCGGTGGAGGGAGCGGCCACCTGTCCCACCGTGATGCCGGCCTTCCAGCTGGTCAACCGCGGGATCGATCCCTTGCAGTCTGTGGAGGTCTCGTACGAGGTGGACGGAGGCGGGTGGACGCCCGCCACGGGCTGGACGGGCACCCTGCTCTCTACGGAGGCGGCCACGGTGGCCCTGCCGACCATCACGCTGCCCGTGGGGGAGCACACGGTCTCCGCGGCCGTGTCCCTGCCCAACGGCGACACCGACATGCGGGAGGACAACGACATCGCCAGCGTCTCGTTCCTGGTCGAGGACGACACGCCGATCAATCCCGGCATCTACTCCTTCGACAGCCTGCCCTTTCCGCCGGACGGTTGGCGCATCGAGTCACGGGCCTCGTCGCGCCTGTGGCAGCTGAGCGATCTCGCATTCACCCATGGCCAGTACGGCATGCAGCTCGAGAACTACTACGAGGAGGTTCGCGGCTCGCAGACGCGGTTGATCTCCCCGCGCATCGATCTGTCTGGGGTCACCGACGCGGAGCTGACGTTTGACGTGGCGTACGTCAGCCCGATCTCCCGGCCGAGCGACCGGCTCGTGGTCCGGGTCCAGAGCGCGTGCGGCCAGGACGAGGTGGTGGTGTACGACAAGGCGGGCACCACGCTCGCCACCAACGGGCTGTCCGACGACTACTTCCTGCCGTCCGGTCCCTCCGAGTGGCGGGGAGAGGTGGTCGACCTGTCGGCCTACGACGGTCAGGCGGTCCGGCTGCTGTTCGAGAACGTGAGCGGAGGAGGCAACAACCTGTACGTGGACAACGTGCGGGTGCTCGGGACGGGGGTCGACACCGGAGACACCGAGGACACGGACGACAGTGACCTGGGCGAGACCGACGACACGGATCCGTTGGACACGGGCGACACGTCGGACACGGGCGACACGGGCGACACCTCGGATACCGGCGATACAGGCGACACGTCGGACGCGGGCGACACGT
>JAUHWK010000485.1 GCA_030424555.1 bacterium
CGGCACCGAGAACTCGAAGTCCTCCGCGAAGCGTTCGTGCAGGGCGGGATCTTCCGTGCGCAGCGGGCTCCACGGAAGCGACGGGAACAGGGCGTGGTGGCGCGCCGTCCCGAACAGCGCCACGTGAGGGAAGTCCTGGTGAAAGGACGCCACGTGCACGGTGTGGAACGGGTGGGTGTTGATCAGGGCCGCCATCGCCGCGCCCCCATCGGTCAGCGCGAGCACCTCCTCCCGGACCGGTCCCTCCAACGCGTACGCATCCAGCCACACGAAGCGGCCGTCCGCCTGCCGGACCAGGGTGGCCTGCGTGCCGATGTCGAGCAGGCCCCCGATCCGGAAGCTCCCGCGCACGTTCCACACATCCTCCGCGATCTGCACCAACCCGTCCGCCATGGCATCCTCCTGCCCGGCCCCTATTGCATTGTGCCCAATTTGATTGGGCGCGTGGCATTTGAGGACAGGCCGGCTCACCCGTCCGCGCCAAACCCCATGGGCCGGGCCGACCGGGCAGGACCCACCACGGACCCCAGCGCGTCCGCCAGGCCCGCGGTGGTCGTCGGGGTCCCCACGAGGCGCCATCGACGCCGCAGCTGGGCTGCGTGCCCCGGCACGAGCCCCCCGAGGCGTCCCACCACCCGATCCGTGGGCGGCACGACCCCGGCCTCGCGGGCCAGGGCGTCCACCAACGCGCGGCGTCGACCCAACCCGGGGACGTCGACCGACACCACCAGATCGAACCGACGGTACACCGCCGGATCCACGCGGGGAAGCAGGTTGGACGTGGCGATCAGCACGCCCTCGTAGTCCTCCAGGGCCGTGAGCAGGTGGGCCACCTGGGTGACCTCCCACCCGTGCGTGGCGCCCCGGCGGTCCGACAGCAGGGCGTCCGCCTCGTCCAGGACGAGCACCGCCCCCGCCGAGGCCGCCTGATCAAAGGCTCCCTGGACGTTCGACTCGGTCTCGCCATGCCACTTGCTCAGGACGTCCGACAGCCGAAGCCGCTCGAGCGGTCGACCCGACACCTGGGCCACGTAGCGACCGAACGCCGACTTCCCGGTCCCAGGGGGGCCGTGCAGCAGGATCCGGCCTTGCCCCACCGCATCCAGGCGCGACGCCAGCGACGCGGGATCCACGCCGTCCGACCACGCCCACCACGACGGATCCAACGCGGCCTCCCCCGTGCCCAGCGACAAGGGGCCGAGGTGGCCCTCGGCCACAGCCAGCGCGACCCCATCCGCGCTCGGCGCCTCCGGAGAAGCGCCCGCCAACGCGAGACCGCGCGCGACCTGATCGACCAGCGCCGGCGTCACACCCTTGGCCCGCGCCACGGCCGCGGCCAGGCTCGGCGAGAGGTGACCGTCGGTGAGGGTGTGGGCCACGATTCGGTGCATCTGATCCACCGGGGGGGCCGGGACCTCCACCACGAACGCCATCCGGCGACGGTACGCGGGATCGAGGTCCGACACGTCGTTGGCCAGCCAGACCGTGGGCACGGCGGCACGCTCCAGCTCGCGGGTAAAGCTCCCCTTCGAGCGTCGATCGGTCCGTCCCTCCCCGCCACCCAGCGTGGCCAGGGCGTCCTCCATCTCGTCGAACACCAGCACGCTGCGGCCCACCGGTCCCAGCACCCGCTGCGCCGTGGCCCACCGGTTCAGGCGCGTCACGGCCCCCAAGGCACCGTGCCGGCCGAACACCGGGACCTCCACCCCCCGTGCCGCCACCGCCTCGACCAACGCCCGGGCGATCTCGCTCTTGCCCACACCGGGGGGCCCATGGAGGAGCACGTGGACGCCCTGCGCGCCGGTCCGGACGGCTCCATCGAGCACCGCCCGGATCGCATCCAGCGTCCGCCTCAGGTGCGGCCAGGCCGACAGCGCCAAGCACGCCGCTGGCAGCGCCGGGACCAGCCCATCCACCAGCGCGTCCGGACCGATGCCGGGCGCCCCGAGATCCTCCAGCGGGCCCCAGTCCCACGACACGTCGATGCGCGCGCCCCCGTCCTTGTCCACGCAGACGTCGAACACCTCGGCGAGCAGTCCCCCCGGGCGAAGCACGGCACGCACCGCCGACGGCGACACCTCCAGCGCATCCGACCACGCCCGCACCAGGGTCGCCGGATCGCGGGCCGACAGCGCGGGCTCCAACACCTCCAGCCCGGGCGCCTTGACCGCCAGGGCCACGATGCGGACGAAGTCCAGCACGAGCTGGTCCGCCCCCACGCGCTCCGCCATGCCATGCAGCTGGGTCCCGATCCGGTGTTCCTCCTCGGTGATCGGAGACGCCAAGGCGGCGCGCCACCGCGAGAGCCGAGGCTCCGCGTGCGACGGCGGGCCGTCCGGCGAGGGGTCTGGATGAAGGTGGTGGATCAGCGCGTCGAGGGACGCGCGAACGATCGAAGCATCTCGGAGGGTCAACGGGAACATGCAGCACGTGGGAAGCGGCGCGGTGCGCGCCTGGGCCCTGGCAGGACCAGGGCACGTTCGCCGAGGCGAACCAGGGGAGACCGGCAGGCGTCGACCCCTCAGGGACGACGCGATCCGATCGCGCGGCCCACCGTGCGCCGGCACAACCGCCGATCGTCACACGGGACGCGAACAGGGAGTGTGGACGGGTCGGTCCGAGACCGCCGGCCACCGGGCTCAGCGCACCCGCATCAACTCGCGGGCGCGACCGAGGAACCACCGGAGGCAGGCGACCGGACGGCCGACGCAGCCACGTTCCACAGGGACTGGGCGTTCGGGTCCTTCATGGAGGCCTCCAGGGTTGGCGCACGGCCCCATGCCGCAGACGACGGCCCGTCTATCGGTGGCGCGACGTCCTGACCAGGATGGGTCCCCGTTCGGCGCTGTTCGCAGTGTGGCTTTTCCGCAGGATGCGCCGCTGGTACGCTCCCCGTGTACCCTGCGGCGTCGCGGTCGGAGGCCGACATGTGGTGGATCCTCGCCCTCGCCGGTTGTCCGCCCGTCGGTCCAGGAGACCTCCAGGGTCCCGGTGGGCTCGACACCGACCGGGCCGCAGACACCGACCCCGTCCTTCCGCCCGACAGCGACACCGACCTGCTCCCCGATGGGTGCGCCGAGGTCCAGGCCGTCCTCGACACGCACTGTGTGTCCTGCCACGGCGTCGTCTCGGTGGATGGGCTGGATCTCCGCGATCTCCGGGCGCTCGTC
>JAUHWK010000486.1 GCA_030424555.1 bacterium
TCGAATCCTGGCCCACGGTGAGCGTGAATGACGATCCTCGTGGCCTGAAGGACCCGCGCTTCGGGATGGGCTTGCGACACTGCAGGATCGCTTCCACCGATCGCCCTGACCGCATCCTCCTCCTGGCCGTCCTCGCGCACGCCATGCTCACGCTACTCGACGTCGCTGGCGAGCGGTGCGGGATGGACCGCGACCTCAAGACCAACACCTCCAAGACCCGCCAGCACTCCCTGCTGCGCCAGTGGCTCATGTGGTACGACTTGGTCCCCAACATACGTGAGGATGACCTGCCTAGCTTGTTGCCGCCTTCCACGAAGTCGCTCACAAACAAGACATCTTCAAGCTCGTCCTCGGGCTGGAGGAACGAGGGGATGACTCAGGCTAAGGCGACCAAGGACGCAGCGGGGGACGGCCTCGCATGGTCGCTGTTCTCGCTTCCCGCAGGGTCCATTGTGGCTTCCACGACCCGCGTTCCGCTCGCGCACCCCTCGCGGCAATGCCTTCTCTCCGACACTCGCGGCGTTCGACGATCCCCTTCACCCACGCACCTGATACCCGAGAGGACGTCAATGTAGACACACGGTTCCGCTCGACACCCACGCGCCACCGTGTGATCCTCCGCGCGTGGAGATCCCATGTTCGTGCGCAGGGTCCAGCGGAAGAACACCGACGGTACGGAAGTCCAGTACCTCCAACTCGTCCACAGCGTCCGCGAGCCCGACGCGAAGTATCCAAGGAACAAGGTTCTCCTCGGCCTCGGTCGCGTCGACCGGGACGGACCCATGCTCGAGTCGATCGCGCGCGGCATCCTCCGCTACCTCGACCGCAAGGACATCGAGGAGGCACACCGCGACTTCGACGACCAGGTCCATCTCGGCGCTCCCGAAACCGGAGACCTCGTCGTCCACGACTTCGAGAGCCGCTCCGTCGGCGTGCAGGTCCTCCTCTGGGCGCTCTGGAAGAAGCTCGGGATCCCCGAGTTCTTCGTCGGGCGGGATCCGGAGCATGGCGAGCGGCACGCCCGCCTCACGTTCCTCATCGTCCTCAACCGCGTGCTCGAGCCCCGGAGCAAGCACGCGCTCCCAGGCTGGGCAGAGCGCGTCATCAGCTGCACCAACGCGGCAGCGCTTCGCGCCGACCACTTCTACGACGTCCTGGACGTCGTCGCCGACTGCGACGAGGCCCTGCAGCGCCACGCCTTCGAGCAGATGCGCGCCCTGACCGGCGACACCACGGAGCTCGCGCTCTACGACACCACGTCCTCGTCCTTCGAGATGGACGAGGACGACGTCGCCATCGCCCAGCGCGAAGCAGCCTGGCAGGCCTGGGAGAACGGACCGCCCGACGCTTCGGCCCCCGATGTCCGCAGGCCGCAGGTGGTCAACGACCCACCCCTCCGTCTCCGGGGCTACTCCCGTGAGCATCGACCCGATCTACCCCAGGTCGTGATCGGCCTCGCCACGACCGAGCGCGGGATGCCGATCCGAGCCTGGGCGTTCGCCGGGAACACCAACGATGCCTCCACGGTGCCCTCTATCCAGCAGGACCTCGCGGCGACCGGCGTCCGCCACACCGTCTTCGTGGGCGACCGCGGCATGACCTCGGACCTCAACCTCAGCTTCCTCGAGTCGGAGAACGTACCCTTCGTCGTCGGCCGCAAGCTACGCGACCGCAACGCGGAGATCCGGCGCTTACTGGAGACCGCGGGTCCGATGGAGCGAGTGGGCGACGAGCGCGAGTGCCTGGAGATGAAGGATCCGAAGCACCCGGGGCGTCGTCTGTTGCTGGTCCGGCATCGCGGGCGGGCGAAGCGGGATGCCAAGGTCCGGGAGGCGCTCGTAGCGGCGGCCACCGCGCGCGCGGAGGCCGTGAACACATCGTCGAAGCCACACCCGCGCGCGGCGTGCGAGCTGGAGACGAAGCGCGCCCTCGCGCGCCTGTTGACCAAGGATGAAACAGGTACCCTGCGCGTCGACGAGGATGCCGTGGCGCGTGAGGCACGCCTCGACGGCGTGATGGTGCTCACGACGAACACCGACTGGCCCGCCGCACGCGTGATCGAGGCGTACCAGGGCCTGCTCCGGACCGAGAACGACTGGCGGACCCTGAAGACCGTTGAGTCGTTGCGACCCGTGCATCACCGGCGCGCCGACCGGATCCGCGCGCACATCACCTGCTGCGCGCTCGGCCTTGGGTTGATCCGCACCGTGGAGCACCTCACGGGGCAGACCTGGGGCCAGGTGGTGGACGAACTGCGCGACATCGACCGGGTGCGCTTCGAGGCGGGAGGCCGCGCGCACGCGGTGGTGACGAAGCTTCGACCGACACAAGAGCGGATCTACGAGTTGGCGGGGGTCGAGCGGCCAGCGCGTGCGGCGCGAGAGGGTTGGGCCGTGTAGCCACACGCCGCTGGAGGGCGGCTCCGGGATCGGGCGTTGGACGATCGCTGTCGGCGGTTGTTGGGGGCATCGGGCGGAACACGGGCAAGGCGGCCGTGTGCAGCCAGGCCGCGGAGGTGATGTGGGTGACCGTCGTGTTGCGCGACACCCCGGTCGTGGCTTCCTCGGCGAGCGCCTGGGTGGCGAAGGCGGCGAGCCGATCCACCGCGTCGGGGTCGGGGGTGTCCATCAGCACGGCGGTGCGGAGGTACGTCTCGGCAAACGTGTGGATGCACGCCGGGCTCGGGGCGCTCCCGTACAGGCAGGTCACGTCCGCGTCGCTGCGGGCGGGCCACGCGTTGCGATCCCAGCTGTGGGTGCCCACCCAGTGGGCGCCCGCATACGACAGGACGTCGAAGTACAGGTCCAAGCTGGCCTGATCCAGGCTGACCCCGTCCGCGTACGTGCTGTAGCGTAGGCTGCCCGGCGGCTCGAACGGGTTGGCGGCCGTGGGGTGGGCCATCGGATGCCCGGTGCGTCGCCGGAACTCCTCGTGGTCGATCCGGCGCACGCGGCCAGGGGAGCTGAGCACGGTGTCCTGGCACACGAACAGCGCGTCCTGGTCGAGCGCGTTGGGATCGTACGTGCTCTGCTCGGCAGGGATCGCGGGCTGATGGCAGGTGGCGCCTTCGCCCACCTTCGACACCCACCGCCCCGCGCCACCCGCGAAACCGACCGTCAACCGCCGGTTGATCGAGATCCGGCCTCCGACCTGGCTGTAGATCGCC
>JAUHWK010000487.1 GCA_030424555.1 bacterium
GCCCTGCCTGCACCAGGTCGACCGCGATCCGCACCGCCGCCCGCGGGGAGCGCTCCAGCGGGACCACATCGAGCAAGCCATCGGCGGCCCGGAGCACCCGCACGGCGTCCTCGGTCTCCTGCTCCAGCGCCGCGAGCAGGGCCGTGTCCTCAGGGGTCCCCGGCGTGGACGGTAGCGCCCCACTCCGCGGGTCCCGGCTGTCCAGCGTGGTCTCCTCCAGGTCCGCGGGCGCCCACTCCACGAGGACCGGAAACGCGTCGTCTTCGCCCCGCCCGGTGGCGCGCAGGCCGTACCGCACCCGCGCCGACCGCGCGTGCGCCGACAGCGCAGCCAGCACGCCCGCAAGCCACGCGTCGGCCTGCGCGGGCATGGGACGCCCGACGTCGTCCAGCACCCGGCGCGCCGCCACCGCCCGGCCTGCATCGCCCTCCGGATCGCCCGCAGCGGCCGCGTGCCGGAGGCGGGCCGGCCCGACCCCCGCCACCACCGTCGCCCAGTCGACCAGCGCCTGCGCGTCCGTCCCCGATCCCGACGGCCCCACGACCCTCGACGGCATCCCCGGCAGGGCCTCTCGCAGGCCCATCCGCACCGCGATCACGCCCGCACCGGTGGGCCCTGACGCCACCACCGCCTCGGCGAGCGCGGCCGCCCCCTCGCCGTCCTTCAGCCCGCGCACCGCATCGGACGACACGACCACCGTGGGACGCACGCGCCGGCCCGCGGCGTGCTGTGCCGCGCGGGCGTGTGCGATCGGTCCGACAGCGTGCGGGTCGGCGTCCGCCACGGCGTCCAGGGTGAGCACGGGACGGGTGGCCGAGGGCGACATGGAGGCTCCAGGGTGATCAGCGGGTCGAGATCCGGGAGAAGTCCGCGAGACGGCCCATCGTGTGGTGAAGCCGGGCGAGCAGTCCCAGCCGGCGCGCGGTGCCGGCCGCGTCCTCCGGATCCTTCACGAAGAGGGCGTCGAAGAAGGTGGCGACCGTGGAACGAATCGTCAGCACCGCCTCGATCGCCTCGTCGACATCCGGCTCAGATGCCTCCAGCGTACGATCCAGGGCGCCTGAGAGGGTGTCGACCGCCACCGCGAGCGCGCGCTCCGGCCCTTCGGGCATGTCGTCGGGGCCCGCCGAGGACGGGGCCTCGGTCCCAGCGATGTTCGCGACCCGCTTGGCCAGGTCGAGCAGCTGCTCGAAGGCCTCGGATCCCGCCCGGGCCGCAAGGGCCCGCACCACCCGATCCACCAGGACCATGTCCAGGCCCGCCGGATCTCCGGACACGGCGACCACCGCGTCGACCAGATCGCCGCTGACCCCGTCGTCCATCACGGCCGCCCGGTAGCGGGCCAGCAAGAAGGCCGGCAGCTCCGCCAGGCGCTCATCGCGCTGCGCGGCCCCTTCGATCCACCGGTCGAACGCCAGCGCGTCGTCGACACCTGCCGACGCCCAGACCTCGACCACCGCGGCGACCAGCGCCCCGATCGGGGTGCGGATCCCCCGGTCCAGCAGGATGGAGACCACGCCGTTCGCCGCGCGCCGAAGCCCCTGGGGATCGCCGCCCGAGCCGGGCTTGAGGCCGATGCCAAAGCAGCCGACCAGCGTGTCGAGCCGCTCGGCCACCGCAAGCACGGCACCCTCGGGCGCTGCGGGCAGGCCGTCCCCCGCGAACCGCGGGAGGTAGTGGGCCTCGATCGCCTCGGGCGCGCCCTGCGGGGCGTCGTCGAGGCGGGCTGCGTACAGCCGTCCCATGTGGCCCTGGAGCTCGGGGAACTCGCCCACCATGTGGCTCGCCAGATCGGCCTTGGACCAGCCCGCAGCCCACGCGACCGACGCCGCGTCCGCGCCGAACGCCGGCGAGAGTGCCCGCCCGATCGCCCCGAGCCGTCCCTGCTTGTCGGCCATCGTCCCCAGCCCACGGATCCACCGCATGCTGGACAGCTTGGCCTGGAACGCGGCCATCCCGGCCTTGCGGTCCTCGCCGAGGAAGAAGCGCGCGTCGTGGAAGCGCGCCCGCAACACCCGGGCGTTGCCGTCCGCCACCCGCGCGGGGTCGGCGTCCGGGTTGTTGCCGACCACGACGAAGTGCTCGGTGAGCGCGCCCTGTCGGTGGACGGGGAAGTAGCGCTGGTGGACCTTCATGCTCGTGATCAGCAGGCGCGGCGGGAGCTCCAGCAAGGCCTCGTCGAACCGGCCGATCACCAGGACCGGCCACTCCACGAGCCACAGCACCTCCTCGGCGAGCTCGGGCTCCTCGAGCGGATCGGCCCCGAGCTGCTGGACCGCATCGTCGAGCAGCGCCCGGATCCGACCAGCCCGGACGTCGACGTCGGGCTCGACGAAGTGCGCGCGAAGCTGGGCGGTGTAGGTCTCGGCGTCGATGGGCTGGATCGGCGCCGGGTACAGCCGGTGTCCGATCGTGTGACCACTGAACGGCAGGCCGTGGGCGTCACCGACGATCGGCGCGCCGTCGTACACCGCGAGGATCCCCCGCAGCGGACGGCCGAACGCGAGCCCGTCCCCGTCCCCCCAGGTCATCGTCTTGCCGAACGGGATCCCGGCGATCACGCCCGCCAGCCCCTCGGCGAGGAGCGAGACCACGGACTCGCCACCCTCGATGACCTTGGCGGCCAGCACCGGCCCCCGCTTGGGCAGGTCCACGGTGTACAGGGCCTCGACGGGCACACCCTTTCCGCGGGCGAAGCCCTCCGCCATCTTCGTGGGCGTTCCATCTGCATCGAAGGCCTTGGCTGCGGGCGGGCCGGTGACCTCGACCTCGGTCGTCGGCCGGGCGGCCGCGACCCCATCGATCGCCACCGCCAAGCGCCGGGGGGTCCCGAAGGTGTGGACCGCACCGTGCTCGATGCCGGACAGCAGACCCAGGATCCCCTTCTCCAGCGCCGCGAGCGCCGGCCGGCACATGCCTGCGGGGAGCTCTTCGACCCGCAGCTCGATCAACAGCGCACTCATGCGGCCCCCTCGGTCTCGGACGCGGCGACCCAGGCATCTGCACAGCCACAGGCGAGGGCGCGGATACGTCGGATGGTCGCCTGCCGCTCCGCGACGCTGATCGCACCGCGCGCGTCGAGCAGGTTGAACAGGTGGGACGTGAGGATCGCCTGGTCGTAGCCAGGGAGCGGAAGCCCCTTGGCCGCCAGGCGC
>JAUHWK010000488.1 GCA_030424555.1 bacterium
CCTACGCTGGGTTCACGTTCACGTTCCTCGGC
Organism: bacterium; assembly: GCA_030424555.1. Classification (GTDB taxonomy): domain Bacteria; phylum Myxococcota_A; class UBA796; order UBA796; genus JAUHWK01. The sequence continues at coordinate 33 of JAUHWK010000488.1, forward strand.
GCCATCGTGAGCCACCTCGCGGTGGGCGACGGCGTGGGCGGCGCGCTCGCCCCGGCGCTGTTCCTCGGCCTGCTGGGCATCAGCTACGCGACCCGACCGGCCGGGTCGGTGCCATCCACCGTGTCGGATGCGGCCGTTCCCGCGTGACGCCGTGCTCCGTCCCGGCGCGCGACTTACCGCGTCGCCGGGGCGGAGGACCCATGCCCATCAGTCCGATCAGCTTGTTGGATCTGACCACCCTGAACGCGACGGACGATCCAGCCCGGGTCGAGGCCTTGTGCCATCGGGCGATCGCGCCCGCGGCAGGGTGGCCGTCCACCGCCGCCGTGTGCGTGTTCCCCACCGAGGTTCCGGTGGCCCGTCGGGTGCTGCCCGCCGGCGGGCCGGTCCGGCTGGCGTCGGTCGCCGGGGCCTTCCCCCACGGCCACGCGCCCATGGCCGTGCGCCTCGCCGAGGTGCGCTGGTGTGTGGAGGCCGGCGCCGACGAGATCGACATGGTCGTGCGGCGGGACAAGGTGCTCGCCGGCGACGAAGCGTTCCTGCACGACGAGGTCGCCGCCCACGTGGACGCGGCCGACGGCCGCCTCGTGAAGGTGATCCTGGAGACGGGGGAGCTCGAGGACGCCACCACGATCGCGTGGGCATCCGATGTGGCGATCGCGGCCGGGGCCCACTTCCTCAAGACCTCCACCGGCAAGAGCGCCCCCACCACCCTCGCCCATGGGCGGGTGATGTTGGAGCGCATCGCCGCCCACCTCCGTGCAGGCGGGGCGCCCGTCGGGTTCAAGCCCGCCGGGGGGATCCGAACCCCCGCCGACGCCACGGCCTGGATGGATCTGGTCGAGGCCGTGCTGGGCCCGGACGCCGTCGCGCCCGACCGCCTGCGGCTCGGCGCGAGCAGCCTGCTGGACGCCTTGCTGGCCGAGGGTCCCGCCACGCCCTGACGCACCGGCGAAACGACACGGCGCCGACACACGCCTGGCACGGGGCGAGCGCTATCCGCAGCCGACGTTCGAGGTGCTGCATGGCCGCTCCCGTGCCCACGGTGAAAACCATCCTGTTGCCGATCGACCCCGATGGCGATGCCGCCGGGGTGCTGTCCACCGCGATCGCGCTGGCCGCGCCGATGGGGGCCACCCTGCACCTGCTGCACGTCGTGCCGCTGCCTCCCAGCATCCACCCCGACGTCCTGCTGCGTCCCGCGGCCCATGCCGCCACCACCGCACGCCTTCGGGAGGCCCGCGAGGCCATCGTTCCCGTGCTGCGCGCGCTGGCCCGGCCCGCGATCGACGCCGGCATCCCCGTCCGGCTCCAGGTCGCCCACGGAGACCCCGCGGACGCGATCCTCACCGCCGCCAACCCCGACCACGTCGATCTGATCGTGATGGGGACCCATGCCCGCCGCGGCCTGGTCCGGGCCGTGATGGGCAGCGTCGCCACCCAGGTGATCCTGGAGGCCCGCGTGCCCGTCACGACCGTCCGAGTCGGGGTTCGCGCCGACGCCCACCCCTTGTCGTTCCACGACATCGAACTCGACTGAGCCGGAGCCCCTCATGGAGACCCTGTGGATGGTGCTGGGCTTCAGCCTGGCCGCGTACTCGGTCGTCGCCAACGACGCGATCCAGACCCTCGGCACCTTCCTGTCGTCGAACGCCCAGCGGCCCTGGCGGCTGCTGTTCCTGTTCGCCGGCACCATCCTGCTGTTCTCGCTCACGATGGGCTGGATGGCAGGCGACATCAGCTACGGCCGTCTCGACAAGTACCCTCTGCCCGAGCCGTTCTCGTTCTTCTACGTGCTGCCGCCCCTGGTGCTGTTGATCCTCACGCGCTGGGGCCTGCCCGTCTCCACCACGTTCCTGGTGTTGACCGCGTTCAACCAGAAGAACCTGTACGACATGATCGTCAAGTCGGGGCTCGGCTACCTCGTCGCGTTCGGGGCCGGGTTCGTGCTGTACCTGATGGTCTCCCGCCTGGTGGAGCACCGCGATCCCGACGACCCGTACGAGCCCCCCAGCTACTGGGTCGCCCTGCAGTGGCTGAGCACGGCCTGGCTCTGGTACAACTGGTTGATCCAGGATCTCGCCAACATCTACGTGTACCTCCCGCGGGATCTGAGCGCGGGGGCGTTCGCGCTGAGTGTGGTGATCATGCTCGGCATGCTCGCCCACACCTTCTCGGCCGGCGGTGGCGAGATCCAGAAGGTCGTCACCAGCAAGACCAACACCGACGACATCCCCAGCGCCACGATCATCGACTTCCTGTTCGGCTGCGTGCTGTTCCTGTTCAAGGACGGCTGGATCACCTGGCTGTTGTTCGGGGAGGCCCAGAAGATCCCGATGTCGACGACGTGGGTGTTCCTGGGCCTGCTGGCCGGGCGCGAGATCGCCGTCACGATGCGCCTGTCCGTCCGTCCGATGGGAGAGACCCTGCGGATCGTCGGCGAGGATGTGGCCAAGGCGTTCGCCGGGCTCGTGGTGAGCGTGGTCCTCGCCGTGTCCCTGGCCTGGGTGGTCTGAGGCCCGCGACGGCGCGACGCGCCGCCTCACGGGGCGCAGCGGCGGCGTCAGGATCGGTCTCGAAACAGGGAATTCAGGTCGTCGAGACCCCCCTCTCCGGTACGCTCGAAGCGTGCCCAGGAGGTCGTCTTGACGCAGCCCATCCCGGTCCCTGAGACCACCCGTGCCGGGTCCCCCAACCCGCTCCAGTCCGTCGACGCGTGGCGTCGGATGCGCGACGAGGCCCACGACGACCCCGACGGGTTCTGGGTGGACGAGGCGCTTCGCCGGTTGTCCTGGTTCACCCCACCGACCCGTGGCCTGGACGGCAGCTTCCACACCATCGCCGACAACCCGATCGCGTGGTTCAGCGACGGGACCCTCAACGCCAGCGCCTGCTGTGTGGACCAGCACCTGGAGGACCGCGCCGACAAGACCGCCATCCTGTGGGAAGGCGACGAGCCCGGCGACGTGCGACGCATCTCCTACGCCGAGCTGCACGCCGAGGTCTGCCGCGCCGCGCGCACCCTGGTCGAGCTCGGGGTCAAGCCCGGCGAGCGTGTCGTGATCTACATGGGCATGGTCCCGGAAGCTGCGATCGCCATGCTGGCCTGCGCGCGGG
>JAUHWK010000489.1 GCA_030424555.1 bacterium
ACGGGACGCGGGTCCGACGACAGGTCCACCGATCCGGACGGATACGCGGCCCACAGCACGAGGCCCTCGAGGCCGTCCCGTCGCGCCAGGTGGGTGGCGGCCATCGCGCCCCCGAGGCTGTGCCCCGCGATCACCCACGGCCCGTCGTCGATCACCCGGTCGGCCTTGTGGGGCGCGAACACGGCCAGGTCCGACGGCATCGGCACGATCACCGTCCGCACCCCAGCCTCCGCCAGCGCCCGCATCGGACGGGCGTACGCCTCGGGCTCCACCAGGCCGCCCGGGTAGAACACCACCCCCACGTCCGTGACCGGCGCCCTCGGGGTGAACCGGATCGGATCGGAGGGGTGCTCCCGGGACACGGTCACCGCATCCGACGACACCAGCGCGTCCAAGGCGACGGGGTCGGCGGCGTACGACGCACAGCCGGCCCCCGGGAGGGCAGCCAGGACCGCGACGAGGCACCATGGTGAACGCATCGCGATCCCTCCTACCCAGACCTATCCGTCCGCGCGCAGATCCTCGAAGCAACCCCGCCACGGGAGGCTCTTGTAGGTGTGCAGGAGCTCCTCGCCCGCCGCGATGTCCCGGGTGGCGACGATCGTGAACGAGTCATCGTCGAAGTTGCGGTGCATCTTGGTGTTTGGGCTGGAGGCGTCGCAGTTGTAGAAGGTCGCGCAGCCCGACCCCATCGCCCACACCGTGCGATCCTCGCTCCAGGTGAACACGTACGGGCTCGCGTGCCCGTCGAACCCGTCGGGGAGCCGACGCACGATGCCCGTCTCGACGATCTCGCCTTCCTTGATGTCGACGGCCGCGAACGCCCCGGCGCCCTTGCCGGTCGCATCGTCCACGTACACCTTCGAGCAATCCACCAGTCCCTTCATGCCAATCCTCCGTTTGATGCCCTGGTTCGGGGAATCCAGCTCCCGCCGGGCGTCCCGAGAGGTAGCGTGACGGGACGCAGGCGCCGAGGGGTCGGGGGTGTGAACCACCGTGCGCGGGCCGTGGTGCCCCGCGGAGGGGTCACGCCGGCAGCGACAGACGCCCCGCCAAGGCTTCCCATGCCGCCCCCGATCCTCCCGGCTGATCCGATGGATCGGCCAACGCCTGGGCCGTCGCCTCGTCGAACGGCGTGCGGGGAAGGTCCGGGCACTGCGCGTACAACCCCTCCCCGTCCACCACCAGGTCGTCCGTCAAGCCGTCCACGAGCTTGCGGGCGATCGCCATGTCCGCGCGCGTGACCAGGCGGATCCACGTGCTCGACAGGGCGGGCGTCAGGACCGGTACCGCCAAGGTCACCGGACGACGACCCGCGACCGCCGCCGTGCGCACCAGGATCTCCCGCGCAGACAGGGTCTCCGGCCCGGGGAGATCCCACGTCCCCGCCGCCTCGATCGGCAGCGTGAGACACCGAGCCAGCGCCGCGACGACATCGGCGATGGCGATCGGCTGGGTGCGGGACCGGAGCCAGCGTGGAAGCACCATCACCGGCAGTCGAAGCGCCAGATCCCGCACGATCCGCCACGACTCACTCCCCGCCCCCACGATCATGCTCGCCCGCACCTCGAAGCACGGCACCCCGCCCGCGTGCAGGGTCGCCCCCGTGGCCGCACGCGCCCGCAGGTGGGCGCTCGTGCTGCCCGGCGGGATCGGGGCGCCCAGGTACACCACCCGGGCCACGCCACAGGCCTTGGCGGCGTCCGCGACCGCCCGCGCGCCGGCCGTCTCCGTGTCGATCAGATCGGCGCCTGGCGCGTTCATGTGGTGGACGAGGTGCACCACCGCCGACGCCCCCTCGAACGCCGCGTGCAGCGACGCAGGGTCGTCCACATCCAGCCGGACCCAAGACCGCTCCGGATGCTGCCGTCGCCCGCGCGCCGGATCCCGGGTGCCGCACCGCACCGAAACCCCCTGCGCTTGCAGGTGGGCCACCAGGTGGCGTCCCACGAACCCTGTGGCGCCTGCGACGACGACCGGCCCGGTCACGCCGACACCGCCTTCGAGAACGCGGTCAGCGCGCTGTCGACGAACGCGTCCTGGATCCGCCGCCCGAGCGCCGGCACCAGGGTGGTGAGCCACGACGACGGCTGGGAGAACTGCCGGATCGCGAACCACACCTGGCCGTCGGGGTCCATGCCCACCTCGAACCGCTCCTCTCCCCTCACCGCGTGGTGCGGCAGTGTGCCGTAGGCGAACCCCGCGCGTCGGGCACCGTCGGCCTCCGTGCGCTCCCACACGTCCACCACCCGCACGACATGCACCCCCCACACCCCGAGCTGGCGCGACGTGAGCGCCACCACCTGCCCCACCGACGGCGGCCCGTCCTGGGTGAGCGAGACCCACTCCATCTCGAACATCCGCCACCCACGCAGCGCCACCAGCGCGCGCGCCCACACCCCCGCCCCATGGCCCAACACGACCGTCCGACGGGTCTGGTACCAGCCCTCCGGGAGCGCCTCCGCCGTGTCCCCCACCGGCCCATACGACAACGGCTCTGCCCGCTGCGCCGCGATCACCGCCGCCACCGCTGCCTCCCCCGGCGCCGACCAGCGGATCCGGGGAAGCAGACGAAGGGGTGCAGCAAGCGTGGTGGTCACCGCCACCCGCTAGCCCACCGCCCGCGCGCCAACCGAGTCCCATGACGCCGCGAGACGCAGGGCGACGGGAAGTGGGGTGGGCGATGGGGCGGGAGGGCGGTGAGCCGGGAGGTTCGGGAGGCGGCGGGAGTCGAAGTTTATCCGGGCCTTTTCGAGCAACCTTGGGTGGACGGCGATCTTCGGGCGTTTGGCAGGAGGAACCTTCTCTCGCCGCCGATCTCATGGTGGGTCGTGGTGTGCGGTGATGTGGGGTGTCGCGACATGGCGTGGGCCGGATTTGGGCCGGCCCGTGCGAGGCACCCCGAACCTCGCGCAATGCTCTCCTACTTGAGGGACGAGTGACCTCGGGTAGCCGTGTCCATGCTGCTGTCGGATCGTAGGCTTGCCGACTGAGCAACGAGCTCGATGACCAGACCCAACTCCGTTGAACGTCGGTCCGCGTCCAAGTTCCATGGTACCCCCTGGCGGTACCTGGCAACTGCTGCCGATCATTCCCCGGAGTCGCCTTGCCCTCCGACGAAGTGCTTACGATCAAGGAAGTCGCCGCG
>JAUHWK010000490.1 GCA_030424555.1 bacterium
GTCAACACCGCGCGGAGGGGCTCGAAAAGGTACCCGGTGCCGTCCATTCCCGGGAAGAGCGTGACGCGCATCGTCGATTTCTGGGGTCGCTCGGTGGGGCCGTCGACTGCTGATGCGCGAGCACGGAGGGGCGCTCACCCCAACCGCAACGCCGCCGCGGACGCGAACGCCAGGGCGACGACGAGCGGTGAGTAGAGCGCATCGTCGGCTCTTGCGAAGGCGGTGGCGCGGTTGGATTTGGTGAAGCCCACCTGGCGGCCATCTCCGACCGCGCGCACGACGAACGCGCCGAGGGCGACCCCGCCCTTGTCGGCGGCCATCCACACGCCGGTCATCACGCCTTCGCGGGCGACACCCGTGCGTCGCAGCTCGGCGCGCTGGACGTCGGGCAACATCGAGAACGGGAACAGCTGGCTTCCGGCGTACCCGACCCCCATCACGCCCACGAGCGCAAAGAACGCCGGGCCTGCGGGGGCGAGGCCGAGCAGGGCGCTGCCCACCCCGAACACCCCCAGGCTGGCGAGGTAGCCGGCCTTGGTGCCGATCCGCTTGGCCGCCATGACCCACAGCGGCATCGTGAGGACGGCGGGTCCGATCAGGCTGACGAACAAGGTGGTGACGGTGCCTTCGTCCCCCTGGAGCACGTAGCGGGCGAGGTACGGCACGGTCGCCAGGACGGTCCCCACCCCGAGCAGCTTGCCAAAGTAGCTGCACAGCAAGATCAGGAACGGCTTGTTGTGGAGGATCGATGCGATGTCCGCAAAGAAGTCGGGATCTGGTTCGGCTTCGGACGAGCCCTCAGCGGGGCGCGTGCGCTGGGGGGCGTCGCGCAGGGCCCACACGCACCCGGCCATGCTGGTGAACAGGAGGGCGGCCATGAACCCGCCCATCGCCAGGTACCCGTCGGGACCGCCGCCGAACGCCTTGACCACGGCCGGTCCCACTGCGCCGCCACCCAGGATGCCCAGCGTCATGAACGCGGTGCGCCACCCGAGCAACACGGTGGTCTCGTGGGGGTCGTCGGTGAGCTCCGCGGGCAGGCTGATGTAGGGGATCGAGTACAAGGTGTAGGCCGAGGCGGCGAGCACGTACGCGACGAACACCCACCAGGTCGGCGTGAACCACGGCGGCGTGAACATCGCCACGAACGCCAGCGGGAGCAGGACCGCCCCCGCGCGCATCCAGGGCAAGCGGCGCCCCGAGGACGAGGTGGTGCGGTCGGACAGCGCGCCCATCACGGGGTCGGTGATCGCGTCCCACAGCTTGGGGACGAACACGATCGTGCCGGCGACCGAGGCGGGGATCGCGAGGATCTCCGTCATGTAGAACAGCAACAGCAGACCGGGGACCGTCGAGAACGATCCCGTGGCGATGCTGCCGAACCCGAACCCGGCGCGAACCCGCAATGGAAGCGAAGAAGCCATCGACGCGCACGGTAGCATCCGCGCCCGTCGACGCGGGACTCATCGATGGCGGGGACCCCTCGGAGGACGCAGCGTGTCGTGCAGCGCCTCCCGCTGATCGTCGGTGAGCACCTCGGACAGGGCGTCGTCGAAGGCCTCGAAGGTCTCCCGGCGTTGGGTCCGGTGGGCCTCGCGGGTGGCCTCGTCGGGGGGACCGTCCTGCTCCCAGGGGGGCGGAGGACGGTGTGCCGCCATCTGCTCGTGCAGGGCCATCACCGCATCTTCCACCCCAGCCCGCGCCTCGTCGGACAGGCCCTGGGCCTCGGCAAACGCGGCGATCTGGTCGAGCTGCTCGGCGAGGCGGGCCTCCTCGTGCTCCGCGTGGCGGGCCTCCATCTCGGCGCGCAGCTCGGCACGGGCGGCGTCGAGGGCGGCGGGCGTGACGGACGACGCCTCGGAGACGGGGGTGGCGTCGACCCGGGGGGTGGCGTGGAGGGCTTGGCGAGCGCGCAGACGGGCCTCCTCGGAGATCGCCGGGCGCGAGGCCCGGGCGAGCGAGGAGCGGCCCGCGGGGCGCAGCGTGTGGTCGACGCGGGTGGGACGGTGCTGGGCGGGGTGGCCGTCCGCGGGCGTGGCGGCGTCGGAGGCCCACCAGGCGCCAGCGGTCAGGAGCCAGCCCGTGTAGCCGGCGGCGGTGATCAGGCCTCGGAGGGTGGGGCGGGGGACGTTCATCGGATCCTCACGGTGTGGGGAGGATCGGGTATCGAACCGGATCCTACGGAGATGTGAACGGCTCGTCTTCCAGCGTGGGATGCACGGGGCCCGCCATCGTCGCGGTCAGCCCGTGGGGGTCGGTCGTCGTGAGGGTCAGCGTCCAACCATGCTTGTCGGCGACGTCGGCAACGATCTCGAGGCCGAGGCCGTCGCCGGGGACATCGCGACGACGGGCCGATGATCCCCGGAACCCACGCTCCACCAGCTTGGGGAGCTCATCCGCCGGCACGCCGGGGCCGTCGTCGACCACGGACAGCTCGAACCGGTCGCCGACGACATCGAGGGTCACGGCGACGTGCCCCGCCTCCCGGTGGTGCCGGATGGCGTTGAACACGAGGTTGGACAGGGCCTGCTCCGCGAGCGTGAGGTCGGCGAGCACGGGCACGGCCGCCTCGGGGACCCCCCAGCCCAGGTCCACCCCGGCACGACGGGCCAGGGGACGGTGGCGGGACACGATACGCTCCACCAGGGTTCGCAGGTCGATCGCGCACGGGGGGGCCCCGGCGTCCATCCGGGCACGCGCGGCGAGGTTGTCCAGCAGGGACCGAAGGTACTGCACCTCCGTCAACGCGCCCTGTACGGCCCCCGGGGCCTCGGCGGTCTCCAGCGCGGCGAGGTGCCCCTGGAGCACGGTGAGGGGGATGCGGACGTCGTGGGCGGTGTGGGCGACGAACGTCCGGAGGGCCGCCTCCCGCTCGCGTCGGGCCGAGGCTTCGGCCTCCCGGGCCCGGATCGCGGCGTCGAAGGCCTGGGACAGCTCGGCGATCTCGTCGGTTCCCTCGGAGGCGATCGGGTGGACCCCCTCTCGAACGGCGTGGGTGAGCCGCCGGAGCCGTCGAACGGGTGGGGCGACCGCGAGCCACATCACCGTGGCGACGAGGAAGGTGGGGAGGATCCACACGGGGGTGGAGGGCAGCACGCTGCCCAGAAAGCCCGGCGCGGTGGAGCCGCGGACCGCCATCACCTCGCA
>JAUHWK010000491.1 GCA_030424555.1 bacterium
GCGCCGTTCAGTTCCTGCTCGCGCACGATCGGGCTGGCGCGCTGCACTACGCCCCGCTCCAGGGCGAGACCGCCGCCCGCGTCCGCGCACGCCACCCCGAGTGGCCCCCGGATCTCGACAGCCTGGTCTTGGTCGAGCAGACCGCCTCCGGCGAGCGCGTGTCCTGGTACTCCACCGGCGTGCTGCGCATGATGGCCGTGCTGCCCTGGCCCTGGCGCGCCCTCCACCTCCTCCGGATCGTGCCCCGGATCCTCCGCGACGCCCTGTACCGGGGGTTCGCCGCCCGCCGAATCGGCTGGTTTGGCACCGTGTCCTCGTGCCGCCTGCCCACCGAGGCCCAGCAACAGCGCTTGCACCCCTGATCGATCGATCCCGCACAACGCACCACCTCCCTGGGGATCCGTGGTGACGACGGCTCGCGACCCCGTCCACGGCGTGCTACGACGCAGTGTCGATCCCGGGGAATCCATGTCGCGCACCCGACACCAGCCTTCTCCCGCCTTCGCCTCGGTGCGCGCCCGCGCCGCGGCGATCCTGTGGGCCGGTGCGCTTGCCTGCAGCGGCGGTGGGCCGATCGGCGACGGGACCGACACATCCGACAGCGACTCGGGCAGCACCGACGACACCTACGTCCCCCCCGCCTTCGACACCGGCGACGGCAACGGAAACGACAGCGGGGACAGCGGCGACACCCAGGACTCGTCGTCCAACGACTCCGACTCCGGCTTCAACGGCGGCACCGGGCTGTGCTTGTTCGGCGAGGTCCCCGACTGCACCGGCACCTGCTACCCGCAGCACCTGATCGGCGACGGCTTCTGCGACGACGGATCCTCGCTCCCGGCCGACTTCAACTGCGCGGCCTCCGGGTTCGATGGCGGCGACTGCAACAACAACGGCCCCGCGGGCTGTGAGTACGCGATCCTGTTCACGCCGCGCATCTTCGCGTCGGAGATCTACTGGGACCTGCGCACCCCCACCGGCGCGTCCCTCGCGGGCGTGCAGGCCGGCACCTACACCACGAGCGGCCGCACCTACCGCACCGACATCACGCTCGGCGACGGCACCTACGTGTTCGACGGCCGCGACACCTACGGGGACGGCTGGCACCGGGCCACCTGGCAGCTGGTCGACGTCCGCACCGGCAAGGTCGTGTTCCAGAACGATCCGGACGACTTCCTCGCCGGCACGGGCAGCCCCCCCGGCGATCGCTTCCAGTGGACGTGCGACGTCACCTGCGAGCGCACGTCGGGCGAGGTCGACGTCCGCACGATCGTCGGCCCCGCCGCCGCCGACATGGGCTGGGAGATGTGGAGCGTGCTGGACGCCACCAGCCCCCAGCTGCTCACGCCGGTCGTCACCGCGTCGCCGGGGAGCCTCAGCGCCACCGGCACCCGGCGCGTCGACCTGTACGAGGCGATGTACGAGCTGCGCTCCCGCGACCCGTCCTCCCAGGGCTGGCGCGGCGGCAAGGTCGAGGTCGAGTACGACGACGGCTGGATCAGCCAGGTCGGCGGCCTCGCCGACAACGCCCGCACCGACGCCACCCGGTTCCGCCACACCTGCGACCTGCACAACGTCCCTCCGCTGCAGGCCAGCATCCCCACCTTGTCGCCGTCCAGCTGCGTCAACCTCACCTTCGAGACCCAGCCCAAGTCCGGCACCGCCAACAGCCAGATCGGGTGGGAGCTCCGGCGCGAGGACACCTTCACCCAGATCCGGGGCTTCACCCCGGGCACGGTGAGCGACACCACCACCGCCGCCCACACCTCCACCAGCACGCTGCGATCCGGTCTGCACCTGCTGCGGCTGGAGGATCGGGGGAACAACGGCTGGGCTGGCGCCACCTTCCGGCTGATCGACCCGGACAGCAGCGTCCTGTTCACCACCACGCTGCCCACCTCCAGCACCGGCGTCGCCCGGTTCACCCTCGACTGCCCGCCCGAAGACACCGGCAACCCCTCGGACACCGACTCCGACGCCGGCCCCACCTGCCTCGACGGCGCCGTCCCCGACTGCCGCGGCGTGTGCATGCCCGATGACTTCCTCGGCGACGGCACCTGCGACGACGGCATCGCCTCCTCGGCAGACTTCGCGTGCGCAGCGTTCGGGTTCGACGAGGGCGACTGTCCTGGCGGCGACACGGACACCGACACCGACACCGACGACTCGGATCCGGCGGACTCCGACACCGCAGACTCGGCGGACTCCGACACCGCAGACTCGGCGGACTCCGACACCGCAGACTCGGCGGACTCCGACACCGCAGACTCGGCGGACTCCGACACCGCGGACTCCGGCGATTCCGACACCGCGGACTCGGCGGACTCCGACACCGCGGACTCCGGCGACTCCGACACCGCGGACTCCACAGACAGCGACACCGCGGACTCGGCGGACTCCGCAGACAGCGACACGTCCAGCGCGCCCTGAGGCCCTACGCCCACGGCGTCTGCCGCGGCCCTCGGTGAACATCGGGGCGGCACCGGTCGTGGTCCGTCCCGCGCACGGGATGGGGCGGCCTGGATCGGCTACGGGCGGGGCCCGGACGGAGGCCCCGTGACGTCGCACACCCTGCCCATCCGATCCCTCGGATCGCGCGGGCCCGCGGTGACCCGCATCGGCCTTGGACTCGCCGCACTCGGACGGCCCGCGTACCACAACCTGGGCCACGGCCAGGACCTCGCAGGACGCCAGGACCGCGACGCCCTCGAGGCCCACTGCCATGCCGTGCTCGACGGGGCCTGGGAGGCCGGGATCCGCGTGGTCGACGTCGCGCGCTCCTACGGCGACGCCGAGGCGTTCGTCCGCCGCTGGATCGACGCCCGCGGCCTGCCCGACGACGCCATCCGCGTCGGCTCCAAGTGGGGGTACACCTACGTGGGGGACTGGTCGCTGGACGCCGAGATCCACGAGCGCAAGGACCACGGCCTCTCGACGTTCACCCGCCAAGCGGCCGAGACCCGCGCCACGCTCGGCGACGCGCTGGACGTGTACTGCATCCACTCGGTGACCCCCGACGGGGGCGTGCTCGACGACCTGGGTGTGCTCGACGCGATGTCCGCGTTCTGCCGCGCCCACGGCGTGCGGATGGGGCTCACCGTCACGGGCCCCGAGCAAGCGCGCACGCTCCAGCGGGTGGTCGC
>JAUHWK010000492.1 GCA_030424555.1 bacterium
AGGCCATCCAGCTCGGCGCGAAACGCCGGGTCCGCCCACGCGGAGCGGAACGCCTGGTCGAGCTCGATGCACGCGGGCATGAGGGTCTCGGGGATGAACCGTCCACCGAAGCGGCCGAAGCGGCCGGAATCGTCGGGTTCGCCCATGAAGGAGCGGTCTGGGCTGGTCGCACTCATGGGTTCCTCAGAGGGGGCCGTCTTGCATCCAGTCATAGGGTCCACCGGAGCCCGGGTCCGGACCAAACTCGTCCTCGGTGGCAGGAGCCGCCTCGCGCGCGGCCTTGATGAACGCCCGCACCTTGCGAGCATCCTTCTGGCCGGGATCGCCACGCTCGGACTCGACGCCCGACGCCACGTCGACGCCCCACGGGCGGACCTTGCGCACCGCCTCGGCCACGTTGTCGGGGCTCAACCCGCCGGCCAGGATCATGTGGATCCCGTCGGGGCGCCCCTCGGCCAGCGACCAGTCGAACACCTTGCCCGACCCGGGCACCGTGGCCGACGCCCCCGCCGGCCGTCGCCTCGACGTGGCGGGACACGACCTGCGCACGCGTGCCGGGGCGCTCGCCCGCGCCCTGCTACCCCTTCCTTCGGCCCCCGATGACTACCCATCGCCGTGGATCGCGGCTGCATGATCGCGTACCCAACCGAGGCCCTCGACTTGCACACCCGCCTGCTCAAGTGCGGGCTGGAGACCGAGACGTGCGCCATCTACTGGCGGCGCGTCGAGCCCGGTCAGCATGTCGACCCCAACGAGGTCCTGCACGGCTACTGGTTCGGGGACAAGCGGCTCGACCGGATCAAGGTCCTGCTCACCAACCTGCGCGCCCGGTTCGACGCCTTCCCCCGCGCGCTGCAGGCGCTGCACACCTGGCAGCCCACCGCCCCCGGCGACCGGGCCGTGGTCGGCCACGTCCACCTCGCCCTGTCCGATCCGCTGTACCGGGCCTTCGTCGACGTGTACCTGCCGGCGCGCCGCGGCAGCCTGCGGGCCGAGGTCGACCTCGCCGGCGTCACCGACTGGGTCGGCAGCCAGGGGCCGGGCCGCTGGACCATGGCCACCCGCCGGCAGTTCGCCAGCAAGCTGCTCGGCGCGGCGCGCGAGGTGGGCCTGGTGACCGGTCGCCGCGACCCCCGTGGCCTGTCGATCCCCCGCGTGTCCGACGACGCGCTCACCTACACGCTGTACCTGCTGCGCCACCTGGCGTTCGACGGCACCCTGTTCGACAACCCCTACCTGCGCTCCCTCGGGTTGGAGCCGGGTTTCCTCCGCCCCCGCCTGGCCCGGCTTCCCGACCTCGCCGTGCGCGGCCTCGGGGACGTGATGGAGGTGGACTGGGCGTTCGACGACGTCGCGGGGTGGGCCCGCGCCCGCCATGGGGAGGCCACCTGATGAGCGACCTGTTCCCCACCACGCCGCTCCACCAGTCCTTCGCCGACCTCAAGCGCGATCTGGTCCAGGACGACAGGCCTCGTATCAGCGCCGTCCGAAACTACCCCTTCGCGATCCTCGTGTACGCACCCGACAAGGAGTTCGAGCTGCGTCAGCACGTCCAGGACCTCACCCGGTCGCTGGAACGTGCCGGGTGGGCGGTCCTCACGCTGTCCTTGCAGCGCCTGCTGTTCGCGCGCCTGCGCGCCGAGGGACAGGACACGCTCGATGCCCTGGTGGAGATGGAGCGCGCCACCGTCCAGGCCACCGCCGAGCCCGACCCCAACCGGGGCCTGAACATGCTCAAGGACACCCTCCCCTCGTTCATCGAGGGCCCCGACGGCCTCTCCGCCGATGTCGTCCGGGAGATTGGCGCCTTTCGCGACGCCCACCCCGACAAGGCTGACCGCACCGTCGTCCTCGTGGGCCGGGCCGGCGCGCTCTACCCGTTCTTCCGCTCCTCCGCGCTCCTCAAGCACCTCGACGGCCAGACCGGCGGCGTGCCCACCATCCTGCTGTACCCGGGCACCCGCCGCGGCGAGGCGGGCCTGTCCTTCATGGACCGGGTGCCGCCCGATCGCGACTACCGCCCCCGCATCTACGGGTGACCCATGCCCCTCCATGACCTGTTCCAGCGCGACATCCTGCGCCCCATCCCGCCGGTCGTGTACTTCCACGAGGACGACCCCCACAAGCTCGCCACCGAGGTCACCGAGTACATCATCACCGGCGGCCATCCCGAGGGATCCGACCAACACACCCGCGTGACCCACGGCATCCACGAGGCGTACGTGGGCCTGCTGCGGGCCATGGTCCGCGCGATCGAGGGGCACGACGACACGGCCCTGCCCGCGAGCTGGATCTCCGGGTTCTACGGCTCGGGCAAGTCCTCGTTCGCCAAGCTGCTCGGCTATGCGCTCGACGGCCGCACCCTGCCCGACGGCCGCACCCTGGGCGAGGCGTTGCTCGCGCAGGACACCTCGCCGCGGGCCGCCGAGCTCGCCGAGGCCTGGGCCGCGCTCGATGCGGCGGTCGACGGCCTCGCGGTCGTGTTCGACGTGGGCGGGGCCGCCCGGGGCGACGAGCCCATCCACAGCGTGGTGGTGCGCGAGGTGCAGAAGCGGCTCGGGTATTGCGGCCGCTCCCAGGCGGTCGGCAACTGCGAGCTGGATCTGGAGCGCGACGGGCGGTGGGACGCCTTCCTCGCCGCCGCCGAGGCCGAGTTGGGCCAGCCATGGTCTGCGTTCTCGGGCACCGCACTCGCCGGACACCACTTCAGCCGGGCGATGCACGCCCTCGATCCCGACACCTACGCCACCCCGATGGCCTGGTTCACCGCCGAGGGCGGCAGCAACCCCCGTACGCTGTCCGCCCAGGACGCCACCCGCGCCATCGCCGACATGCTGGCCCACCGCACGCCGGGCAAGCACCTGTTCCTCGTGGTCGACGAGGTCAGCCAGTACATCCACCAGGACAACGCCCGAATGCTGGCGCTCCAGTCCTTCGTCAGCGACCTCGGCCAGCGCCTCGGCACCCGGGTGTGGCTGCTCGTCACCGGCCAGGAGCAGCTCGAGGCCTCGGGCGACACCGTCCTCGGCAAGATGAAGGACCGGTTCCCGCCGCACCTGCGCGTCCACCTCGCTGCCACCAACATCCGCGACGTCGTCCACAAGCGCCTGCTGGAGAAGGACGAGGC
>JAUHWK010000493.1 GCA_030424555.1 bacterium
CGGGGTGCTCGACGACGATCAGCACGCCGATCTGGTGTTCGTCACGCGCGACGAGTCGGTGGTTCGAGCGCGGCGCGGGCGGGGCAACGGTCGCTTCGGCGAAGAGCGAACGTGGACCCTGTCCGGCCCCAACCGCCTGTACGACGTGTTCCTGGCGGACGTGGAGGGCGACGTCCACGCCGAGGTGGTGGCGTCCGGGCGTCGGATCGGCCGGGAGCACGAGCACGCGATGGAGGTGATCGTCCTCGACGCCGCGCTGACACCATCCGCCCGCTTGGTGGACTGCTGGAGCTGGGGCGGTTGGGACGTGTCGCAGGACGATGTGCACTGGCCGGGCGTGACCCCGCCGACCACGAGCCTGATCGGCGTCACGGTGGCGCACGTCGACGACCACCTGGGTCGTGATGGGCAGCCCGGTGCGCTGCTGGAGCACGAGATGACCCGACCACCGGGCGCCGCGAGCTGTCGACGCGGGGTGGCGCCGTCTCCGCTCCAAGGCACGCCACCGGACGCCAAGACGTTCCGCTTCCGGGATGTGCTCGGCGAGGATCCGTCCTGGCCTCCGGGGTTCGACGTGCACGCGCCCGTGTGGACGCCGTCGCCCGACACGGCCCGGCCCTCACGCCGGTAGGCCGTTCGGAGGCATCGGACGGGGGTTCCATCCCAGGTGGACGATGCGGCTGCCCGTCTGGTTGATCGGGTTCACCGAGCGCCCGACGACGACGGCCTCCGCGGGGGCGGTCCACTCGCGGGTGATGTCGCCGAAGATGGTGCGCACGCGCGCGATCGTCTCGCCTGCCCGCACACGCTGGGTGACCTGCGGCAAGACCTCCAGGATCCCGCCTTCGTCGGTGTACATCCAGCCCGACCCATCGCAGAGGATGGTCTGCTGCACGCCATCCGCGATGCGCCCCTCGATCATGCCGAGGTCGACGAGCACGTTGCGCAGCCCGAGGAGCTCCTCGGCGATCACGTCCGCCTGGAACTTGTTGGGATCGCGCAGCTCGGCGGTCACGCTGGGGATCCCCATGGCGGAGGCCGCGCCGCGCAGCGTGGTGTCCCCGGGCGGGTTGTGGACGATGATGTCGGGGTTCTGGAGCCGCGCGAGCCGGGCGGCCCGTGGGTTGTGCATGTTGGCCCGCACGTAGAACGAGTTCACCCGGCCCATGCTCGCGGTGTGCAGGTCGATCAGCAGCTCCACCCGAGACACGATCCGGTCGATCACGCGGTGGATGTAGATCTCGGCGGAGGTCCCACTGGGCTTGCCGGGCGCGGTGCGGTTGAGGTCGGCGCCGTCGTTGAACCCGCGCTGGCCCAGCAGGACGCCGGGCACGTTCACCGCGAGGGCCATCACGATCGTCCCCCGCATCTGCGCGGGGTCGACCTCCTCGATCAGGCGCTGCAGCACGGCGAGGCCGTTGAGCTCGTTGCCGTGGACGGCAGCCGTGAGTCCGAGGATCGGCCCGTCTTCGGCGCCTCGGACGACCACCACCGGCACCCGGATCGGCTCACCCAGTCCGTTGTTGACGATGTGGACCCACTGGCGGTCGAGGCTCGCGGCCGAGACGTCGTCGAGGTGGACACGGTGGACGTGGCGGGCGCTGGGCAGCGAGGGCATCCGGCCTCCGGGGATGTCGCGCGATCCTAGTCGACGCGCGCGAAACCCCGATCGCTTTCCGCATCCGCACCCCACCGATCAGCGAAGCACCCCCCCGTCGCAGGTCTGGTCGCCCACCACCGCGCCGTCTTCCCAGACCCGCGGGGGCTGGTTCGCCCGGTACTGAACACACACCGACCGTGGGGCGGACGGCGTGTCCGAGACCTCGTTGTCCGTGTCGAGGGTGGGCTCGTCGGAGATCGCGAAGGCGGGATCGGGGGCGGGACCCGCCAGGCGGTTGCCGACGATCACCGTGTTGCGGGCGAAGTCCTCGTCGGAGGCCGAGCTGCCGAAGCCGTACCCGTCATCCAGGGGACAGAAGGACGGCGTGATCCCCGAGCTCACGCGAGACCCCACCCACACCGCGGGGGCGGACGGGCCGCCGGGGTACGCAAAGGTGTTGCCGGTGATCGTGTTTCGACGCGGATGCTGGTGGCGAACGGTGCCGCCCTCCCCGCAGTTGCGGTACACGAACACGCCCCCGGTGGTGGGCTGGGCGAGGGTGTTGCCGGCGATGACGTTGTCGGCGGATCCGTCGACGGCGATCACCTCCCGCTTGAGGGGGCTGCCCTCCATCGTCACGTCGAACGTGTTGCCGAGGATCCGGTTTCGCGCCGACTCGGCGTCCAGGTAGACCACCACCGACACGGTCCGGCCGTCGAGCTGGCTGTCGCGCAGGGTGACCCCGGTCGTGCCGGGCGCCAGGTAGACCGGGATGCGGCCTTGGCCCGTGATGTCCAGGCGGTCGAGCAGCACCCGGGTGGGGGCGGCCTGCTGGGCGCGCTCCCGGTGGCCTGGGGTGACCGAGTCGGCCTGGACGTCCTCGCCCTCTCCGTTGAGCCCTTGGCCGAGGACCCGGATGGAGCCCTCGATGCGGCAGTCGCGGATCGTGACGTCTGTGGGGCGCTCCCAGGTGGTCTCGCCTCGCTTTCGGGACAGGATCTGCACGACATCCGACCCGCCGGTGGAGACGGTGCGGCGGATGGTGCCCCCGCCGCAGTCGATCGTGACGCCAGAGGCCTCCGTGCCCAGCAGCCGCAGGTTCTTCGTGATCACGTCGTCGGGACCCAGGTCCAGCGAGCAGTCCAGATCGACCACGCCCGCCTCGGCGGTGGCGGGCGCGAGGACGTTCGCGACCGTGTCGGTGTCGCAGGGATCTGCGCGTGCCGGCGCCAGGCACTGGCCGTCCTCACAGACCTGGCCGTCGGCGCACGACGAGTCGCACGCGCCGCACGCCTGGGGGTCGGACAAGACCGCGGTGCAGACGCCGTCGCACACCGAGGCGTCGGGTGCACAGATCCAGTCGGTGTCGACCGGGATGGGGTCCGAGTCACCTTGGGGATCGGAGTCTGCGGTGCCGGTGTCGGTGTCCCGCGGCATGTCGGCGGGTCCACCGCACGCGGCGAGCACCACCAGGACGGACCCCACGGGTCGGCAGGTCTTGCCTGGGGTCGGCAGGGACTGGGGT
>JAUHWK010000047.1 GCA_030424555.1 bacterium
CCGTGGCGCTTCGCACCATGCCCGCCGTGCTCGGCGGCACCGGCATCTCGGCGGTGCTCCTGGTCCGGGAGTCACCCCTGCTCGCCGCCCTGATGCCGGGCGGCGGGGCGCTCGCCGCAGCGGGGGGCTTGTTCGACGGCCCTGGGCTGGTCGCCGTGGCGGCCGTGAGCAGCCTGGTGCCCACCGCGTACATGCTGCACCGGGTGGCGCAGGACCTCGATCCCCCGCCCACCGGCGATGCCCGCGGCGTGGTCGCGGGCGTGCTGGAGGCCGGGTCCCTGGCGGTCGGTTGGTGGATCTGCGTCGCGTCTGCGGGCCTGTACGACCTCGCCGGCGCCACCTCCCGGGCGCTCAGCCTGTCGCCGGCGTGGAGCCTGTCGGCCGGCACCGCGTTCCTCGCGGTGGCCTGGGCCATCCACAGCCTTCGCCGCGCCCCGCCCCCCATCGCGCGTCCGCCCTCCAGCGGCGCCCGGGAACTCGCGCTGGTGGTCCTGGGCACGTTGATGTTCCTGCTGATGCCCACCGGCCTCGTCTCCGTCCTCCCGCCCGGCCCGAGGGTCGACCTGGGCGCACGGCTGGGACCGGACGCCCTGGCCCTCGCGGGCCCCGTGATGGGGGTGGGGATCGTGATCGTCCAGGAAGCGCTGGTCCGCGGGCGCCTCCAGCCGCTCGGAGGGGCCGCCCTGTCGATCGCCACCTGGGTGCTCGTGTTCGAGCCCGGCGATCCCGTCCACGGGCTGCTCAGCGGCGCCGTCCTGTCCGCGCTGTTCACCGCGACCGGCGACTGGCGGCCGGGCGCGGTCGCGCGGGCCCTCCCCGTCGCCTACGGCGTCGCCGGCCTGCCGCCGTTCGTGGACGGCCCCGCACGCTGGGCCGTGCTCGGCCTGGCCGCGATCGCCATCGGGGTCCTCGTCCGATCCGCTGGCCGATGGTCCGGTGGATCCTCCGGCCGGTCCCGCGCGTGACCCCGCCCCCCCGCATCCTCGACGGGGCGCTGGGGACCGTCCTCGAGGCCGAGGGGTACCGCCTGGACGAGCCCGCGTGGAGCGCGCGGGTGGTGCGAGAGGCGCCCGAAGCCGTGGCGGCGATCCACCGGGCCTACGCCGAGGCCGGCGCCACCGTGCACACAACGGCCACCTTCCGTACGACCCCGTGGGGCGTGGGCGCCGAAGCGGACCGGCTCACCCACGCGGCCGTGCGCCTGTGCCGGGACGCCGTCCCCCCCGATCACACCGTGCTGGGCAGCCTCGCCCCGGTGTTCGACTGCTGGGCCCCCGACGCCAGCCCAGCCGATGCAGCCCAGCACCACGCAGCCCAGGCCGGCAGGCTGTGGGCGGCAGGGGTCGACGGCATCCTGGTCGAGACCTTCGCCCACGTCGACGAAGCCGAGGCCGCCGTGCGCGCTGCCCTGGGGCCCGGTCCCGTGTGGTGCGCGCTCACGCCGGGGTTCGACGGTCGGCTCCTGTCCCCCGCGGAACTGGCCCATGGCGCGCGACGCGTCCACGAGGCCGGGGCGGCGTGCGTCCTGGTCAACTGCCTGCCCGCGGCCCAGGCCCTCGACTGGATCGCACCGGTCGCCGCCTTGGGGATCCCGTGGGGGGTGTACCCCAACGGCGGGCCCCCGGGCGGCCCCACCGCCCACGGCACGCCGGGCGCTGCCCACCGGTTCGCCGCCCTGGCCCAGGCGTGGTCGGCGACGGGCGCGTCGGTGATCGGAGGCTGCTGCGGCACCGGTCCGGAGCACATTCGCGCGATCGTGGAAACCGTGTCGATCCCTTCGGATCGGAGGTGACGATCGACGGGCGGTGCAGTACATTCACCAGGTCCCCGAGCCGGTGGAGGGTCCCCCCGTGATGACGTCGCACGCGATGCTTCGGACCCCTGGACTGACCAGTCGGTCGCAATCCACGTCCAACGCCAAGGACCGCCCCCTCGCCTCCCGCTACATCGCGGGTCGGCTCGGTGCGGTGGCGCTCGCCTGCCTGGTCTCGCTCCCCGCCGCCGCGGGCGACACGCCGGAGTTCGATGTCGCCGCAGACGGCACGGTGGTCGGCCGCATCGTGGTCGATGCCCCCGCCGCCCAGGTCCGCCGCGCCGCCGATGCCGCCAACCGGGCGCCCGCCGGCAACGTGCTCGACCTGACCTTCAAGCCCGCCGGCGACTGCGAGCACGTCGAGCGCAAGACCCGCGGCATCTGGTCTCCGCTCACCATGAAGACCCGCTGGTGCCCCACCGAGCATGGCTGGCGCGAGCTGCTGGTCAACAGCGACTCGTACACCACCTACGAGTCCGAGTGGCAGATCCGCGACACCACCTCGGGCGCCACCGAGATCCAGGTCCGGGTGCGCACCGCGGTCAACCTCGCCGTCCCCAGCAGCCTGGTCCGCCAGGGCACGATCGACGGCATGCGCAACACCTTCACCAAGGTCCTCGAGCGCCTGGTCGCGCCGCGCGCCGCCGAGTGAACCGCCCGCCGCGCACCGCCCCGCGTCTGCGACGCCATCGCACGGGGGGCTGAGGCCGCGGCGGAGCTCGCCAGGGAGAGGTGACCGTGGGCACGGAGGACACCGGGGCCGCACGCGCCCTCGCACGCCTTCAGCAGGACGACAGCGTCTGGGAGTCCCTGGTCGCGCTCGGGGTCCGAGAAGCGCTCGACACGCCCCTGCGCGATCTGATCGACCCGCCGTCACTGGGCGAGGTCCTGGCGGCCGCGATCCGCGACGCCGCCTCCCTCTCGGGCGCCTCAGAAGGGCAGCGACCCGCCGACGTCGACGCCTGGGTCGCGGCGCGGCTGGCCGACGACCGTCCCCTCGGCGACCTGTTGCCCCCCCACCACGCCGACCTCGCCCACCCCCTGCTCGCCGTGCGCTGGACCCCGTCCGAGGCCTTCGTGCTCCAGCTGCTCAAGCACGACGCCGCGCGCAGCCTGATCCGCGAGACCCTGTCCAACTCCCTCCACACCTTCGCCACCCGGGCCCGGTCGCTGGACGACGGGGTGCTCGGCGGACTGGGGGGGCGGGCCTTCAAGCGAGGCAAGGGGCTGCTCGGCCAGGTCGGGAGCGCTGCGGAGGGCCTCGTCGGCGCCGTGTCCAAGGAGGTCGAGCACGCGCTGGAGGGACGGATCAAGGAGTTCCTCCAGGGCGCGACCGACGAAGCGCTCCGCGGCATCGCGGCGTGGGTCGCCGATCCGGCCCACGACCAGCCCCTCGCTGAGCTCCGACGGTCCGTGTACGACCAGGTGACGGCCGCCCCCGCCCGGGATCTCCTCGGCACGGCCGCCGACGACCTCGACCGGTGGCAGGCCGCCCTGCACGAGGGCCTCACCACCCTCGCCGCCCGGAAAGGGCTCGGGGACGACCTCGCCATCTGGATCGCCGCGCTCCGCGACGATCTCGGCACGCGCACGCTGTCGCAGGTGGTGCCCGACGACGCCGCCGACGCGGTGGTCCGCGGGGTGGTGGAGGGACTACGACCGGTGCGTGTGCGGTGGACGCACTCGGAGGCGTTCGCCGCGTGGTGGCACGACCTGCATTCCTGAACCCGCGGCGCCTCGACCGCGGGCGGGTCCAGACCCCCGGAGCACGGCGCCGATCCTGGCGCCGCCGGCTGGTCCCGATGGCCCTGTTCGCGGTGGTGGACGTCTCCGCCTCGTGGGCGCAGTCCGCCGAGGCGCCCCCCGATCCCCCACCGGTGGTCCACGTCGAAGCGCCGCTGCGGCACGCCGGCGACCTGTGGCCGACCGCCAAGCCCCGCCCACGGATCACCGTCCTGCGCGGCGAGGACGACGGCAGCCTCCTGCTCCCGGGGTCGGAGCGCCGCGCGGCGGACCGGTTCGGCGTCACGCCCCGCATGCTCGCGGGCCTCGCCGGTCCCGGACTCCGCGGAGCCCGTGTCACCGACATCGCCCCCACCCCCCGCGGGCCCTGGGTCGCCACCGATGGCGGCGGCGCCGCGTGGTGGGACGGCACCACCTGGGCACACCTCGACGCCCGCCACGGCCTGCCCTCCGACCACCTCACGCAGGTCGAGGTCGTCGGCCCCGTCCGCTGGTTCGCCAGCGAGGACGGCGTGGTCCGGATCGACCCCGAGGGCGGGCGCGCCACTTGGTGGCTCCCGGTCGACGACCTGCGCGCAGACGCAGCCGGGGCCTGGGTGCTGTCCGAGGGCGCGGTGCGACGCCTGCCCGATGGCGACGGTCCGGTCGGCCCCGCGGTCCTCGAGGACTGCTCCGCGCTGATGGACTGGCAGGGCGAGACGGTGGCCGCGTGCCCGTTCGTGGTCCGGCTCCCCGGCGGCTCCCGTCTCCCCGAGCTCGCCGGTCTGCCCCCCGACGTCACCGATCTCGTCCCCCGCCGTGGCGGCGCCTGGGCGATCACCCGCAGCGGCCTGCGCTCCCTGGTGGACGGGGCGGCCACCGATCCCGGGTTTCCCGCCATCGCGGGCGCCGTGGACCTGCAGCGGGTGGGACGCAGCCTGTTCGTGGTGGACGGCAGTGGCGCGCTGATCCGCGTGGACGGCGACGGCCTCGCCCACGAGGTCACCGAAGCCGACGGCTTGCCCTCCGCGCTCACCACCACCCTCGCGCCCGGGCCCCGCGAAGGCACCGCCTGGGTCGGCACCCACCGCGGCCTGGCCCTGGTGGAGGAGGACGGCGCCGTGTCGGGACTGCCACTGTCCCCCCTGGCGGTCGGCCGCGGGGCGCGGGCGGTCGTGCGCCTCGCCAAGGGGGCGGCCGTCCTCACCGACGACGGACCGGTGTTCCTCGGACGCCGCGCCCCCCGCGGGTGGGAGGCCTTCGCCGTCGCCGTCGGACCCGGCGCGCGCGACCTCGTCCAGGCCGGCGAGACCTGGCTGGGCCTGCGCGACGAGGCGGTGTTCGTCCTCACCAAGCGGGGGGACCTCACGCGCATGCCCACCGGGAGCCGCCGCGCGATCGGCCTGTTCCCCACCGTCGCCCATGGCGGGCGCAGCGTCGTCGTCGCGCTGCGCGAAGGCGTCCGCGCCTGGGTTCCGGGCGCCACCACCCTGGGCGCCCGCGCGTTCCCCGGGGACTGGCGGGGGTGGAACCTGTCCCGCGGCGGCCTCGTCGGGTGGGACGACGCCCTCGTCACCTCGGTCGGCGAAGACGGCTGGACCCGGCGTGGGCCCGCGCACGACGTCGCCTTCGCGGGCACCGGGTGGTGGGTCTCCGACGACCGCGGCGTGCACTGGATCGATGCCGACGGCACCCGCATCGAGACCATCTCCGACGACGGCCCCGACCGCCTGTTCCTCGTCCCCGGCGACCGGGCCGCCTTGTGGGGACTGTCCCACGGCGTCCCCACGCTCCTGCACCGCGAGCGCACCCCGCCGGGCGCGGTCGCCCCCTCTCTGCCCGAAGCGCTCCGGGTCCAGGTGTGGCCCGACGCCGCCGCCCTGCTCAGCCCTGACGGCGTCACCATCCTACGACGCGACGCCCTGGAGCCCCGCGAGCCCGCCGTGCCGTGACGGGCGCCGCGGATCCCGTCCTGCTCAGTCGGCCGACGGCAGGGTGGACAGGCCGGTGGGGTCGATGCGCTCACCGTGGAGCTGCCGCATCATGCGGTCGATCTCCGAGGCGGTGGCCTTGGTCGGGACGTCGTCGCGCGACACGATGCGTGCCAAGGCGGACCGATCGACGATCCGCTCGACCTCCAGCGGGAACGCGGTCGCGTCCCAGCCACCGCCCTCCTGGTGGCGCACCAGCAGGCCCGGCTGACGCCACGCCCAGGTCCCGTCCCCACGCACCACGGCGTGCGAGCGCGGCGTGCCGGTGCCCACCCACGCCTGACGCAGGGACACGCCGTCTCCCGCGCTCGGGAGGCCCAGGAGATCCCGGATGGTGGCCTGCACGTCGGCGAGGACCACCGGATCCTCGATGCGCGCGCCGCGGGGCACGACGCCCGGGAGACGCATCGCCAGCGGCACGCGCACCCGGCCGTCCACCAGCTCTCCGGAGCGCCCGAACCACACCGAGCCTTCGTCCAGGGCCATCCCGGAGGTGCCGACCACGACCACCAGCGTCGACGAGGCCCGGCCGGTGTCGTCCAGCCACGTGAGGAGGCGACCGAGCTGCCGATCCGTCCACGCGAGCTCCCCCTCGTACAGGGCCGTGGCGAGCCGTGGATCGGTCAGATCGTCGAGGGCTCCCGCATGGGCCGGATCCAGGCGGGCCCGATCGGCGAGTCGGGCCCCCGCCGCCGGATCCCGGGGCGCATACCGCTGGTCGAACGGCTCGGGCGGATCCCAGGGCGGTGCGGGATCCCGCAGGTCCACCCACACGAGCGCCTGGCCCGGTAGGGTGCCCCACAGCGCCAGCGCGCGGTCGACGGTGCGATCGCTGCGGCGGGTGGGCGCGGGCTGGTGGTCCGCGATCCGTCCCAGCAGGGTGCGATCGAAGGCGGCTGGCCAGGCCGTGTCGCCATCCAGCGGATGAAACGCATGGGCGGCCACGAGCGGCGCCTGGATCGACACCCACTCGGACAGGACCGCCGCGGCCGGAATGCCCTCGACCGACAAGGCACCGGGCAAGCCCGGCGACGTGGGCCCCTTGGGCCCGTGGAGGTCGAACAACGCGTCGAGCAGCCCGCCGGGCGCCGAGGCCACCGCCAGCCCCGCCGACACCCCCTCGGCCGCAAGCCGGTCGAACGCAGGCGTGTCGATCGGATGGCCACCGTACCGATCGGCCCGTGCCCCGTCGATCGTGACCAGCAGCACCGCGGGCCGCTCCGGCGAGGCCGCCGAGCCACGGGGCATGGTGGGACCGGTCGCAGGCAGCGCCGCGGCGCCGACCACCGCGATCGTCCCCACCATGGACTGCGCACCGCGCCACCGGGCCAGCAAGGGCAGGCCGACGGCCGCCAGGAGCCACACCCCCGCCGCCAGCCCCAGCGAGATCCCGAGCGCCAGCCCCAGCCCCCCGACCCGGGCCGCGAGCACGAGCGACCACGCCCCGGCCGCCCCGATCCCTACTGCGCCGATCGCCCCCGTCCGGCGCCGCAGGGGTGCAATCAAGGCCACCGGCAGCACCGCCAGCGCGCCGGCCAGCGCACCCAGCGGTCCGTCCACCAGCAGGACCCCCGCCAGGGCAACGGTCCCGAGGATCGGACCGTGCGCCGGGATCGACAGCGCATGGGCCACACCAACGACCACCCCACCGAGCGTCCCAAGGGCCACCAGCCGGCCCCTCGGCATCCCGTGAGAAACGGGGACGTCTTCGAGGGCTTCACGGTTTCCGTGCAAGGTCACCATCCGTCGTCTGTTAGACAGCCCCGGATGTCCGTGCATCCGGTGGGGCCGGTTCTTCCGTCCCCTCCGTACCGCGGCAACCCCACGAACACCGCCTCCCGCCGTGCTCGACCTCCCCAGGCGCCCCCGGAACCCACTCGGAGCGACCATGAATCTGCGCGCTGCCCTCGGCCCCGTGCTCCTCGCTGCCACCCTGGTCGTCCCTCAGGACGCCCGGGCTGATCGGGTCGTCTTGTCGCCCCTGATCCCGGACCGAACCGTCAAGGCCGAGGAGGTCGCCGACCTGTTCGCGCTGTTCTCCTCCGAGATGGAGTTCATGCCCGACGTCGACGAAATCCTGGAGGTCAACCCGCGCCCGCCGTCCCTGAACACGCGGTGCCTGGAGTCCTCCCGCTGCCTCGGCGCGATCATCGGCGAAGCCGGCGGCGAGACAATGCTCACCGGCACGGTCGAGAAGCTCGGGTCCGACTACGTCCTGGAGCTCGTGTACGCCGAGGGCTCGTCCATCGCGCGGCGGATCACCTACACGGTGCCCACGGCCCCCACGCCGCTCGTCAACGCCATCACGCCCGTGCTCGTCGAGATGCTCACCGGGGTCTCCCCGCAGCAGGAGAAGGCCGAGGCCCAGATGACCGGCGTGTCCTTCGATGAGGACGACGACGACTTCGCGTTCAGCGCGTCGGCCCCTGCACCGGAGCCCACCCCCGAGCCCACGTACGGTGCCCGCGCCCGCGACGAGCGCATCGTCGCCCCGCCCCCTCCCGAGCCAGAGCCCGAGCCCGTCGTCGAGGACGAGTTCGACCCGGCCGCGTTCGACCTGGGGGTCGGCACGATCGACGACATCAGCTTTGGCGAGGTGTCGGCCGACGAGGTGGAGGTCGTCGCGGCCCAGCCCCGCTCGGTGCGCGACTACGCCGAGGACGAGTACTACGACGAGGAGCCCGTCCAGCGGCTCGATCTCGACGACCCCGAGACCTCCTCCAGCCGGTCCGCCGACCGCGGCAGCAGCACCCGCAGCACCAAGAAGAAGTCCACGCCCGATGGCTTCGACTACAAGCGGGTCTACATCACGGCCAAGGGCGGCATGAGCCTGTACGGCATCTTCACCTTCGGCTCCGCCGGCGCCGAGATCGCGGTGCGGGTCACCAACGGGCTCACGATCGCAGTGGGCGCCCAGGCCTACATCGTGCGCCGCGCGGTCGACACGCAGGGCACGATCGACACCAACTTCATCTTCCCGATCAACATCGGCCTGCTGTACCGGATCAAGGAAGGCAAGTTCCAGCCCTACGTCGGCGCCGATGCGGTGTTCAGCCAGCTCCTGCGCGACCAGTCCACGGGCAAGAACTACTTCGCCGCGGGTGGCCGCGTGCGCGGTGGCTTCGACTACTTCTTCGTGCCCCAGGTCGGGATCAACCTCGACATCGGGCTCGGCGTGCTCGCCGGCGAGAAGTGGAAGGAGGTCGACAGCCGCCTCAACCCGATCGGGTTCTACCCAACCGGCACGGTCGGGTTCACCTTCGCGTTCTGATCCCGCCCCGCAGGCCCATGGGCGCTGCGGGATGGGGCTTGGTGGGCGCGCGACACGGCGATCCGGACCCGTGTGGGCGCAGACACCGTGTGGTGGTCCCAACAACGAACGGGACCCACGTGGCGCCCCGCTCCGTCAGGCCGGCCCCGCCCCGAGGGGGACCGTCGCGGTGGGTGGACCGCCGGTCGCCGTCGCGATCCAGCGATCCCTGCCGACCCACCGGCGGCCGACTCAGGCCTCGCTGCCCGCCGATCCCGCCGACACCGACTTGGTCAGCATCTGGGTGATCCGCTTGGCGATGCCGGGGAGGTCCTCCGCCGAGCCGTCCGCCAGCCGCGCCCCGTCGTACACCAACGACACGACGGCCTTGGCGTCCTCCTCCTGGCCGGCCTTCTGCAGGCTGCTCAGCCCCTGGATGAGCGGGTGCTTCGGGTTGATCTCCAGCCAGCGCTTGGCTTCGGGCACGTCCTGGTTGGCCTGCTTGAGGATGCGCTCCATGTTGGAGGAGATCGCAGACTCGTCGTCGACCAGCACGGCCGGCGAGTCGGTCAGCCGCGCGCTGGTGCGCACGCCCTCGACCGCGTCCGCGAGCACGCCCGCCATCCACGGCGCGAGGCCCTGGATCGCTTCCTTCGCCTCGCTGGTCTCGTCGTCGTCCAGCGCGATCTCGCCACGCGCGACCGACTTGAGCTCGACGCCCTCGAACTCGGTGAGGGTCTGGACCAGCCACTCGTCGACCGGGTCGGTCAGCACGAGCACGTCCCACCCCTTGCCGCGGAAGCCCTCGAGGTGCGGGCTGGCCAGCGCCGCGCTGCGCGAGGGGGCCGTGATGTACCAGATCGCGTCCTGGCCCTCGGGCATGGCCTCCTTGTAGGCCTCCAGGGAGACCAGGGCGTCGGCGTCCCCGCCGGTGTGTCCGAACCGAAGGAGCGGAAGCAGGCGGTCCCCGAACCGGGAACTGTCGTGGTAGTACCCCTCCTTCAGCAGCATCCCGAACGCGCGCCAGAAGGTCGTGTACTTGGCCTGGGCCTCCTCGTCACCGCCCGCCAGGCGCCCCAGCTCCTTGAGGACGCGCTTGACCAACGCATCGCGGATCGTGCGCACGACCGGGGTCTTCTGGACCATCTCCCGGCTGACATTGAGCTGGATGTCCTCGCTGTCGACCACGCCCTTGAGGAACCGAAGCCAGTCGGGGAGCAGCTCGGAGGCATGCTCCTCGATCAGCACGCGCTTGGCGTACAGGCGCGGACCCCGGTCGGCCTGGGGCATGAACAGGTCGTACGGGCGGCTGCGCGGGACGAACAGCATCGCGGAGTACTGCAGCGGCGTGTCGACCCGCAGGTGGACGCGCACCAGCGGCTCCTCGAAGTCGAACGAGAGCATCCGGTAGAACTCGTTGGCCTCCTCGTCCGAGACCTCGGACGGCGACTCGGCCCACAGCGCCTTGCCCCGGTTGATGCGGTCCTCGCCGAGGAGGATCGGCCAGCCCAGGTAGTTGCTGTGCTCCTTGACGATCCGTCGGATCGCGCCGTCGTCGGCGAACTCCGCCGCGTCCTCCCGCAGGGTGATCGTGATGCGGGTGCCGCGGTGCTCGGCCGCGTACGGACCGACCTCGTAGGACCCGGCCCCCTGGGAGGACCAGCGCACGCCGCCTGCGCCAGGCTGGGCCGACATCGACTCGACCACCACCTCGTCGGCGACCATGAACACGGCGTAGAACCCGACGCCGAACTGTCCGATCAGGCCGGGAAGATCGCTCTTCTCACCGTCCTTGGCCGCCTGGAGAAAGGCCTTGGTGCCGGAGTGCGCGATGGTGCCGAGGTTGGCGACCGCCTCCTCGCGGGACATCCCGACGCCATCGTCCTCGAGCACGACCGTGCGGGTGTCGGCGTCGACCGTCAGCCGGATCCCGGGCTCGTCGTGGCCCGCAGGGAGCAGCTCGCCGTCGGTCAGCGACAGGAAGCGCGCCTTGTCGAGGGCGTCCGCCGCGTTGCTGAGCAGCTCGCGCAGGAAGACCTCGCGGTTGCTGTACACCGAGTGGATCATCAGCTGGAGCAGCTGCTCGACCTCGGCCTTGAACCCGTGTTGCTCGACGGACATGGAATCCTCCGGATGGGGGGAGCCGACAGGGCCCCTTCGCGGGGGTTCGACTAGGCACGAGACGGTCCGCGGCAACCCCCCGGTGACCCAGGCGTGCCGGGAGAAAAAA
The DNA here is from genome assembly GCA_030424555.1 of bacterium. Taxonomy (GTDB): domain Bacteria; phylum Myxococcota_A; class UBA796; order UBA796; genus JAUHWK01. The sequence goes on from JAUHWK010000047.1 coordinate 11,007, forward strand.
GAGACGTCGGCCCGCGTGACGCCCCCGGGGACGAACGGTATGCAACGCCCCGACCCGTGCTCACCGGCCTCGGCCACGCCGACCCCGAGCACCCCACGTCGGGTGTCGCCGCGGGTTCCCTGCCGGCGACACGGCCCAGCGCCGTCCCTTCTTGGACGCCCGGTCGACGGCCGTCCTCACCTCCGGGACCCCGGTCCCGTTCCACCACGCCAGGAGAACCCCATGAGCATCATCGGCAACAAGGCCCCGCACTTCGAGGGGGCCGCGGCCCTCGAGGGTGAGATCACCAACATCTCGCTCGAGGACTACAAGGGCAAGTGGCTCGTCCTGTTCTTCTACCCGCTCGACTTCACCTTCGTCTGCCCCACCGAGATCGTCGCGTTCGACGACGCCGCGGCGGACTTCAAGGCCGTCAACGCCGAGATCGTCGGCGTGTCCGTCGACTCCGTCCACACCCACCTCGCGTGGACCCGCACCCCCCGTGAGGAGGCCGGCGTCGGCGAGCTGTCCTACCCGCTCCTGTCCGACCTCGGCGGCCGCGTGGCCTCCGCGTACGACGTGCTGAACGGCGACGTCGCCCTGCGCGGCGTGTTCATCATCGACCCCGAGGGCACGGTGCAGTCCGCCACCATCAACTTCCTGCCGATCGGCCGCAACGTGGCCGAGGTGCTCCGCACCCTCAAGGCCGCCCAGTACGTCGCGACCAGCGGCAACGTCTGCCAGGCCAACTGGCAGGACGGCGACGAGGGCATGGCCGCCACCCTCGACGGCGTGAAGTCCAAGATCTCCTGATCGCGTCTCTTCACCACCCGGCCCGGCCGCTCTGCGTGAGCGGTCGGGCCGTCGTGCGTGCGGGGCCTCACTCCCGGTACGCGTCGAGGACTTCCGGGTAGGGCACGATCGGCGGCTCGGTGTCGCGCGGGGCGCGGAGGTGGTGCCGCTCCGCGACGCCGTACCAGAGCACACGACCGACGGCCGTCATCCCCACGGCGAGGGCCAGGACCCCAAGCGAGCCCCACGCGGCCAGCCCCGCGGCCCAGCCCACACCGAGCCACACGGCGGTCGCGAGCAGGGGTGACAGTGGTCCCGCGGACCCCGTGGCCCACACCCACCACGCCCCGCCGGCCCAGCCCCCCAGCACCACGGCGACCAGGGCCATCCACCACGGCCCGCCCGCGGCGAGCGCCACGGCGGCGAGCGCCAGCCAGGACAGGACACGCCACCCCAGCTCGATGCGACCGGCGAACACCTGGTTCCGCGCCAGGTGGTCGTCGAGCACGTGATCCGCGCGGCGATCGAACGCGAGCGCGAGCGCCATGTCGGGCGCCACCAGCACCCCGGGGGCGCGTCGGAGCCGCGCGTCACGCCACGCCAGGTACGCGGAGAAGTCCTCGGCCACCGTGGTGCGCTGCGCGACCGTGCGCCCCAACCCGACCCCGGACCGGTCCGGGTAGTACTTGTGCGGCCCCCAGTCGTGGAGCCAGCTGAACAGGCGGTACAGCCCCGGCACGCGGGCCCGGGAGAACATCGCGACCGCCGGGGGCTCGGCTTGGGCGATCGTCGGATGCCCGGCCGGAAGCCCCACCGCGGAGAGGCGGCGCCCGTCTTCCAGGAAGCTGTTGAAGGACGTGTAGACCCCGTCGGCGGTCCGCTCCAGGCACATCACCGCCGCGTGTTCGGGATGGCGCAGGACCCGCGCCCAGCTCCCGTCGTCCGTGATGTCGCGGACGGTGTCCATCTGGTCGTGCAGCGCGAGCATGCGCTCCAGGTGAACCCGCTCCTCCTCGCCGGCGCCTTCGATCCGCCGCACGAAGGCCGCCCGCGAGATGGGCGTGTCGTCTTCGTCCACCAGCTCGATGGCCATCGCCTCCCCGAGCACGCGGGAAAACTGGATGCCTAGCGGGACGAACCCGATCGCCAGCGCCTCCTCGTACGCCCCATCGAAGTCCGGAAGCCGATCCTCCGCCCCGGGCTCGCGGGTCGCGTCCCGGTGCAGGATGTGATCGAGGGTCCAGCGCGCGTGCATGCCACCTCCCGCGGGCAGCCTACTCCCGGAGGATCACGTCCGCGTAGAACCGGACCCGATCCAGTGCCTTGCCCACGGGACCGTCTTGGACCGCCGGGGTGCGCAACCACTTGAGGACCCGGCGTTCCCACGCGTACCGGTCGTTGCGTCGGGCCTGCTTGCGGGCGAGCACGGCGCCCTCGGGATCGACATCCTCGAGTGGCGCCCAGATCGTGGCGCGGTCCACGCCGAACACCGCGAGGTCTTCGTCGTCGACCTGGGCGAGCATGCGCTGGAGCAGATCGCGCCGGGCCGCATCGCCCGCGACCGACTTGGCCCACTTCTCCAAGCTCTTGGTGTTGGGCTTGGTGTCGGCCTTGACCCCGATCGGGTCGCCGAGGCCCTTGGCCTCCACCTTCTTGGCACCGTACTCCAGCATCTCCGGGAGGTACTCCATGTCGGCCGCCGCACAGATGGCGCGCATGGTGCCCTCGGGATCGGTCACGAGGTCGGCGTAGGTGACGTGGTGGAACCGCGCCACGCCCGGATCGCGGACGAACGAGGCGAGGGCCGGGACGTAGCGCTCGACCACCGGGTTGAACCGGTGGGCCGCCTCCCAGTCGTCGTCGAAGAAGCTCTGGGCGAAGCTGCTGAAGATCGCGAACGGGTGCCGCGTGATCACCACGAACACCGCGTCCGGGTACACCTTGCGCAAGAACGGCAGGATCAGGCTGTAGGCCGGGGTCTTGTCGAGGAAGAACCGCTTGCCGGTGGGCTCCAGCAGCCCGCCGTAGATGCCGTCCGACAACGCGCGCACCGCGGCGTACCAGTCCGACGCCCCGCCGGGGAGGTCCGCGACCAATCCCTTGATGCTCTCCGCGCTCTGGAAGGGATCGTAGGGCGCCTTGTCGACGTACCCGTCGTACCCGAGGTGGGCGAGCGGGGTCATCAGGTGGGGCTCAGGCCGGGTGTGGATGTCGGGGTGGACGTTGAGCATCCGCATCAACAGGGTGGTGCCGCTGCGGGGCGCCCCCACCACGAAGAACATCCGTCCCTTCATGTCGATCGCCATCTGGCCTCCCCGGCGCGCGCAGCGCCCGCGCCACGCCAGCTAGCGCGCGGTTCCGGGGCCGGCTGCCCGCCGCACTGCGACGGATGACCGCACGGGGTGCGACGCCACGCCCCATTCCCCTGGCCGAGGCCCTGTGTAGATGGCGGGCCGGAGTCCCCGTGAACCGCCCCCCCTCCCACGCCGTGCTCGCCCCCTTCGCCACCCGGGTCCTCGTGGCCATGGTCGTGGGCGCGCTCAGCACGGCGCCGGGTGATGCGTGGGCCTGCGCCGCCTGCGCCTGCGGCGACCCGACGATCAACGCGATGGGGACGGAGACCCCCATGCCCGGACGGGTCCGGCTGTCGCTCGTGGGCGGGTGGCGCGCCGAGTCCACGCCCCACGACATCGCCACCGTCCCCCGCCGGGCCGACGAGCTTCGCTTCGAGCTCACGGCGGCCGGCGCCCTGGGCGACCGGGTCTGGCTCTCCGGCACGCTGCCTGTGCTCCGACGGGGCCTGGCCCGCGTCGATGGGAGCCGATCCGCAGGGTTTGGCTGGGGGGACGCCGAGCTGCGGGCGCGCATCACCGCATGGCGCGCCGAGGGCCCCACGCCGGCCCATCAGCTTGGCGTGAGCGCGGGGCTCGTGCTGCCCACCGCCCTGCGCCTTCGCGCCGACGGCGCGATCGCCGAGGAAGACCTCCAGCCCGGCACCGGGTCGATCACGCCGATGGTGGGCGTGTGGCATGCGTGGCGAAAGGGGTGGGTGTCCGGGTTCACCTCCGTGTCGGGACGCCTGTCCTTCCTCGGGTATGACCAACGGACGCCGGGACCGGTCGGCCTGCTGTCCACCCAGGTCCAGGTCCAGCCCATCCCCGAGGTCGCCCCACGGCTGCAGGTCGACGCCCGGCTGTCGGCCACCACCCGCCTGGACGGCGAGCCCGAAGGCATCGGCGGTGGCTGGCTGGTCGCGGTGACGCCTGGCCTGCTCACCGCCCCCTCACGGGCCGTGGCGCTGTTCGTCGACCTGCGGATCCCGGTGGCACAGCGCCTCGAGCAAGGGGCCCGAGAGTCCATCCAGCCGATCGCGGGGGTGGCCGTTGACCTGTGAGCACCTCGTTCGGCTCGGGCTGGTCGCGACGACCGCCGCCTGCGTCACCACCTCCGACGGAACCCAGGTCGATGTGATCCTGTCCTCGCCGGGCGTGTCCGCGCCGCACCAGGACAGCCAGGGTCGCGCGTGGCAGATCGCCGAGGCCCAGTGGTCGGTCGAAGGCGTGGTGCTGTTGCCGTGTGAGGAGGCCTCGACCGCCCGGTTGGCGTCGCCCCGTCTCCTGGACCTGGACGGACGCGACAACGACGGGTCGGCCTCGCACACCGGCCTGCGGCTGCCCGAGCCGATCGATCCCGACGGCGTGGCACGCCATGGGGTGCTGGACTCCGGTCTCGCAGGAGCCGACGCGGCCATGGTGGACCTGCGGATGCAGGGGACGGCCGCAGGGTGGACGTTGACGCCGCCGCTGGCGACCTGGTGTACGGT
>JAUHWK010000494.1 GCA_030424555.1 bacterium
CGCAACAACGACCTCTCCTGCACCATCCCCGCCGACGCCCCCCCGATGGGCCAGGTGGTCGCACGGGTGCGGCCTGGGGACGTGCCAGCCGACCCCGATCCCTCCGACGACCTCGCCACCGCCCCGTTCGTGTGGACCGACGCCACCGGACCGGACCTGCGCCTGGTCTCCGCCAACCCCCCGCTCGTCGCGCGCGCCACGGAGCGGTTCGACCTCCCCCTCCGCCTGGCCAACGACGGCACGGAGGACGCGATCGGCGTGCGCGTGCGCGTGCGCGGCTCCAGCAACGCCCTGTACGAGGTCACCGACCCGGTCTTGTGCGACACGATCGTCGATGTCCCTCGCGGCACGATCGAGACCACCCTGCTCGACTGCCGGGCGCCCGCCGCGGGCAGCACCACCGTCCACATCCGCGTCGACCCGTTCAACACCCACGAGGAGCTCGACGAGACCGACAACCACGGCGTGTACGCCTGGCGGGTGTCTTCGGGATGGCAGGACGGGAGCGTGTCCCTCAACACCCACCCGATCGACGGCTTCTCCGGACGGCCCGTCGTGCGCTTGCTCGACGGCGCCGGTCCCTCCCGCGACACCAACGACCCCGTCCCCCTCCCAGCGGGCGAAGCGTCCGGGTTCGACCTGCGGCAGGTCCTCACCACCTACGACGCCACGTCCGACACCCTGTACGCCGCCTTCTTCGGGTGGCCCGACCCGCAGAGCGGCACCCCCACGATCTTCGGCGATGCGGAGGCCGACGGATCCCCCGGCGCGATGGCCTCCCCGTGGCGGGACTGGGGCACCGACGTCGCCGATCTCGGGGTCGGCGAGGGCCTGGGCCTGTGGATGACGGATCCCGCCTCGGGCGCGCCCATCCCCGACGTCCTGCTCGGGATCCCCCAGGACGGCACCCGCGCCAACGCCGAAGCCGCCGAGATCAACGGCAACACCTCCAACACCGACCCCCTCATCACACGATTCGGGCGCGTCCTCCCTAACGCCATCGGCGTGTCCCCGTCCCCCACCGCGGGCACCCCCACCGTGGTCGTCCGGCTCGCCAACCTGTCCGTGGCGTTCGGCCAGTCCACCTTCCCCGCGGACCACGCGCTGACCGCCTTGGCCTTTGCCGGCTCCACCGCCGCCCCCGAGGCCGGCACGGACGATCGCTCCGTCCGCTTGCCCCTGGGCCTGTACCGCGCCGCGGGGGGCAACCCGTTCCTCGACGCGGACGGCGATGGCTACATCCTCGACGACTGCGACCCGGCCGTGAACACGACCCACCCCGCCGCGCGCGAGGTCTGCAACGGCATCGACGACAACTGCAACGGGCGGATCGACGAGAACGTCGACTGCGGCTTCCTCGACAACGACGACGACAACGACGGCCTGTCCAACAACCGCGAGACCGGCTCGATTGTCCCCCCGGTGACCGGGCTGGGCACCGATCCCAACGACCCCGATCACGACGACGACGGCCTGCTCGACGGCGCGGAGGTCAACACCCACGGCACCGATCCCAAGGCCAAGGACAGCGATGGGGGCGGCGTGGACGACGGCACGGAGGTCCGCCGGGGCACCGACCCGATGGACAGCAGCGACGACGACCCCGACGCCGACGGGTGGGGTGCGGGCGATCCGGCCCCGAACGACGCCGACCTCGACGACGACGGCTTGCTCGATGGCGACGAACGCGCGCTGGGCACCAACCCCGCCAACGCCGACAGCGACGGCGACACCATCCCCGACGGCGTGGAGGTGGAGATCCTCGGCACCGATCCCCAGCTCAAGGACACCGACGGCGACGGCCTGGAGGACGACGAGGAGATCGCGCGCGGCAGCGATCCGCTGGTCCAGGACACCGACGGCGACGGGCTCAAGGACGGCCTGGAGGTCACGGTCCACGGCACCGATCCCACCCTCGCCGACACCGACGGCGGCGGCGTGCCCGACGGCGTGGAGGTCTCCCTGGGGCTCGATCCCAACGACGACGGCGACGAGGACCCCGACGAGGACGGCCTCGACAACGACGCCGAGGACGCAGCCGGGAGCGACCGGTTCGACAAGGACAGCGACGACGACACGATCGAGGACGGCGACGAGGTCCTCGTGCACGGCACCAGCCCGATCCTCAAGGACAGCGACCAGGACGGCCTCGACGATCCCACCGAGATCGCCGGCCCCACCGACCCCAACGATCCCGACAGCGACGACGATCGCCTCACCGACGGCGACGAGGTCAACGTGTACGGGACCGACCCCACCCTCGCCGACACCGACGGCGGCGGGCGGAGCGACGGGGTCGAGGTCGACTTCGACCTGACCGACCCGCTCGACCCGCTCGACGATGTGCCGGTCTCCGAGCTGCCGCTCATCTTGACCGACGCGGGCGGCTTCGAGTGGGACATCCAGCGCAACGGCTCGCTGACCGAGGGCACCGACGACGCGTTCGACGCGCCGGCGTTCCAGCTCCTCGTCGGGCTCGACGCCTTCCCCGCGCAGGACGAAGCGTCGACCGCCCTCAACGGGCGCGAGGTGCTCTTCGACCCGGCGCCGATGGGCGACCTGGTGGTCTCGCGGCGGGTCTACGTGCCCGAAGACGCGCAGTTCATCCGCTACCTCGAGACGTTCGAGAACCCGGGTGACGCCGAGGTCGAGGTGCAGGTGCGGATCTCGATCGGGCTCGGCTCGGACGGTGACACCGAGCTGCAGGCCGAGGCGAACGGCGACGGCGTGCTCGACGCGACCGACGACTGGTTCGTGACCGACGACCCCGCCACCGAAGGCGGCGGGGGCATCTACGATGACGACCCGGTGCTCGCGTTCAGCTTCGCCGGGCCCGAGGCGGGGGTGCGGCCCGCGCAGATCAGCGCGGTGGGCGACCCGATGACCTACACCTACGCGCTGACGGTGCCCGCCGGCGGGCGGGTGTCGCTGCTGCACTTCGCCGCGCAGCACGACGACGTCGAGAGCGCGACCGCCAACATCAGCGCGCTGGCCGCCGACCCCGACCTGACCGGCATCGACGGCGACGCCGCCGCCGACGTGGTCAACTTCGCGCTCGCGCCGGAGTGATCGTGCCCGGCAGGTGACGGCAGCCGCCGTCACCTGCCGCC
>JAUHWK010000495.1 GCA_030424555.1 bacterium
CGGCGGCATCCAGATCGCCCGATTCAATGAGTTCGAAACCCCTGCCGCGCCCGCTGAGGTGATGCTTCCGGCTGCTGACGCTTACGAAATTCTGCGCGACGAACTCGATCTGGTGCTCCGCATCGACACGCCCTCGGTGGATCCGGAAGGGGGCGACGTCACCCTGGCGATCACCTGGACACGGGGCAGCACGGTGCTGCCGGGCTTGGCCGATCTGGACACCGTGTCGTCGGATGAGACCACGCGGGGCGAGACCTGGACGGTGTCGGTGGTCGCCAGCGACGCAGGGGGGCACACGGCCCCGGCCGTCACCGCCAGCACGACCATCCTGAACGCGGCCCCGTCCGCCACGGTCTCGCTGCCCCCCTCCCCCACGATCGACGACGCGCTGCAGGCCACGATCGCCACGTCGGATCCCGACGGCGACGCCGTCACGCGGACCATCCGGTGGTTCGAGGACGGGACCCCACAGCCGTCCCTGCACGACCTCGACGCGGTCCCGACCTCGGCGCTCACGCCCGGGGCGAGCTGGGAGGTCCGGATCACCCCCGACGACGGCCCCCTCGCCGGCGCCACCGCCACCGCCACCACCACGATCGTCGACCGGCCCCCCGCGATCACCCGGAACCGGCTCCTGCCGGTCCAGCCGCGCATCGACGATGCGTTCACGATCGATGTGCAAGCCGCCGATCCCGACGGCCAACCCCTTCAGTGGACCTACGCGTGGGAGATCGACGGCCAGCCGGTCGCCGGTCAGTCCGAGATCACGCTCCCTGCCGGCCTCGCGATCCGCGGGCAGTCCGTCCAGGGCTTCGTCACCGTGACCGGCGGTGGACAGACCATTGGCCCCGAGGGCACCCAGGACATCCGGACGGTCGAGAACACGCCCCCGGTCCCGACGGCCGTCCTGCCCGAGCCCGACGATCGGTACACGACCGCCACCCCGATCCCGTGCGAAGCCACTGTCACCGACCCCGATCCGCAGGACGATCCCTCGCCCACCATCCACTGGGAGCGCGTGGTGGGCTCAACACCGGTCGCGTTGGCCGAGACCGGGAGTCCCCTGCCGGCGGGCATCCTCGACCGGGGCGATCAGGTCCGCTGTGCGGCGTCGGCCGACGATGGCTTTGGCGAGGTGATGGGCGCGTTCAGCACGACCCGAACGATCGGCAACGCCCTCCCGACCCTCGACGGTGCGGTGGTCTCCCCGGCGTCCCCCACCACGTCCGACACCCTGTCGTGTACCCCGGTCGCGCCCGCAGACGCCGACGGCGACGACGTCACGTACACCACCATCTGGGAGCCTGGCTCGCGCATCCAGCCGACGATCGAGCCCGGCACCTACGCTGCGGGCACCTCGGTCACCTGCCTGCTGATTCCGCGGGACGGCCGCGACGATGGCGCCCCCGTGACCTCCCCCGCCCGCCTCCTCGCGAGCAGCCGGCCCACCGTGCAAGCCGCCACGATCTCCCCCGCCGCGCCGACCTCCGCGGACGACCTGACCTGCGCGGCGGTGGGGGTCGAGGACGCCGATGGCGACGACGTCACCCTGGCGATCGCGTGGTACCGCGAGGTCCCCGGCGGCGACGACGTCCTGCTCAGCACCGACGACACCCTGGGCGCTGGCGAGGCCGTGCGCGACGACACCGTGTACTGCACGATCACCCCGTCCGACGATGGGGGTGCGGGCCTGCCAGTCTCCGCGGTGCCGGTCGGGATCGGCAACGGCGCGCCTTCGGTCTCCTCGGCGACCGTCGAGCCCGGATCCGCGACCCGCACCACCGTGCTGTCCTGCAGCGCCGGCGCCCTCGAGGACCCCGACGACGACAGCCCGATCACCGTGCAGACCCGCTGGTACGTGAACGACGACGCCCCGATCGTCGCGGAGACCCTCACCGACGTCGCCAAGGGATCCTCCGTGCAGTGTGGTCTCCGCCCGAGCGATGGCCAGGACGCGGGAGCCGAGGTCCTGTCCGCGGCCCTCACCATCCAGGACGCCCCCGGCACGTTCGACGGCGCACAGATCACGCCCTCCGAGCCCACCAGCACCGACCCCCTGTCCTGCGCCGGCGGCACCTACCTGGACGACGATCCCGAGGACGCAGCGAGCGGGTTCACCTACCGGTGGCTCGACGACGGCGATCAGGTGGTGGGGACCGACGCCACGCTGGCGGTCGAGGCCCACGCCCGCGGGGACGTCCTGCGCTGCGAAGTGACCGCGACGGGCCCGGGCGCGACCACGGTGTTGGGCCCGGTCACCATCGGCAACAGCGCGCCGGTGCTGGACGGGGTCGCGATCGGCCCGGCCCAGCCCAACGCCACGACCCCGCTCAGCGCGTCGACCGTCTCTGTGACCGACCCCGACGGCGACACCGACCTCCAGACGACCTGGTCGTGGGCGCTGCTCGACGGCACCCCCCTGGGCACGGGCCCCACGCTCAGCCCGGGTGGCTACGAGCGCGGCGACGTCGTGGTGTTGACCGGCATCACCTCGGACGGCCAGGACGCCAGCGACCCCGACACCACCTCCGTCGCCATCGGCAACGCCCCGCCCGACGCCATCACCCCGACCTGGTCGACCGAGGACCCGGTCCGCCACGCCACCGACCTGACCTGCACGGTGCCCGAGGACGCCCCAGCGACCGACGCGGACGGCGATCCAATCGCCCACGCCGTGCAGTGGTCCGACAACGGCGCCACGTGGACCGATGCCCCCACCACGCCCAACCCCAACCAGTACGCCACCACCACCCTCACCAGCGACACGCTCCTGCGGGACTGGCCGCTCGTGGACGCGACATCCTGGTGCCGAATCGTCGCCACCGACGGCGAAGGCGGCCTGACCGCAGGGCCTGGGATCTCCGTGGACTGGACCGACGGGCCGTGGATCATGGTGGTCGACCACGTCGACGACGCGCCCCAGGCCAACCCCAGCGGGTTCAACTCGACGTGCGAGGACGCCCTGGGCCGGTGCACCCTGCGCGCGGCGTTCATGGCCGCTGGATCCGTCAACCCCACCATCGATCCCCTGGGCACCGAGATCCGGCTGGCGGCGGGCACGACCTACGCCCTCGTCCTCCCCGACCAGGGCCAGGATATCCTGCACC